>CAZPWR010000435.1:0-1907 GCA_964590555.1 uncultured Anaerolineae bacterium
GCCGCTTCTGGAAGAGCGAAGCCGACCAGGACAAGCTTTCGGCCTACCATACCCTTTACGAGACCTTGGTCACCTCAGCCAAGCTCCTTGCGCCCTTCACCCCCTTCATCGCTGATGGAATCTACAGGAACTTGGTCCTTAACGTTGACCCCTCGGCTCCCGAAAGCGTGCACCTCTGTGATTATCCTGTAGCCGATGAGAGCCTCATAGACCATGAACTCATAGCCGACACTCGCTTAGCGATGCGGCTGGCGAGCCTGGGCCTCGCCGCTCGGAACAAAGCCCGAATAAAAGTCCGGCAGCCTCTGGAAAAAGCCCTGGTGAAAGTTCGCTCGGAAGAGGAGAAAGCCCGGGCCCTGCGGATAGCTGACCAGCTCCAGGACGAGCTCAACGTCAAAGAGATTGAGCTCATTGACGACGAAAGCCTGGTCGTCTCCTACCGGCTGGACACGGTCCCAGAGATATTGGGCAAGAAACTTGGCAGCCTCTACCCCAAGGTCAGGGCGCACCTCCAAGCCACAACCGACCCAAGCTTAGCGCGTAGGCTTCTTGCTGGGTTGCCGGTGGAGATAGAGCTGCCGGAAGGTGCTGTTTCCCTATCCCCAGAGGAAGTCACGGTGGAACTGGTGGATAAAGAAGGGTATGCCTCAGCATTTGAAGCCGGCTACTTAGTAGCCGTCACTACCACGATTACCCCTGAACTCCGGCGGGAAGGACTGGCCAGGGAACTGGTAAGGCGCATCCAGAACATGCGCAAAGAGGCTGACTTCCGCATTGAGGACCGCATCCGCACATCCTACCAAGCAGGGCCGGAGCTCAGTGAAGTCTTTAACCTCTTCGCCGATTACATCCAGAGGGAAACCCTCTCCGTAGAGCTCAAAGAGGGCGCTCCAGAAGAGGGGGCATACACCTCAACCTTTGAGCTTGAGGTGGACAAGGGCCAGAAAGAGAAGGTGACCATAGGGATAAAGCAAGTCCGCTAACCATCCGCTGTGCCTCAAGAGGAGGGCGGGGAGCTCCCAACCCCGCCCTCTTTTCGTCTCCGCAAAAGCAGGAAAGCCCTGGTTCAATGGTGTATTTTATGTCAATATTAAATTGTCTATTTTTGAAAAAGCCACAAATTTTTCAGTGTCCCCCTGGCCCAGGTAAAAACTCCGTAAACCTGGAGCCAACTGGTGGATAAATGGGAGATCCAAAGCGGTGAAATTCTACCCCATAACCTCCTGCGGAGGTTTTGTGTTATGTGCCTGCAAACCATTAAAAAGGGGCGAGTTGCCATCCCCGACCCAAGAAGCTGGCAAACCCAAAGTAAACGAGGGTGGGGAAATTGAGGACACAAGGGAGCTGGGGGGTGTCCCCCAGAGTTTTAAAAAAGGGGGAGCGAGTAGCCCACTTTTATAAACCCGCTACGAGTAGGCCAGGGACGTTGGCGAATCCTCAGCTCACAAGGATGGGAAAACAGGAGGCCAAGAGGCTTGCCCAAAGCCACAGACCCCGAAGGTGCTTCTCTGCTTGGCGTCAACAGAACGGGTGTGTCCCAGTTTCGTCGGGCTGGGCCGTCAGCCTTTCCGCTCAGGCAAAGGGGAGGCGCTAAAGCGCCCCTCTCCGTCCTGGCGACCCGCGTTCCCGAACGGCTACCGGGGGGAGAGGGCGCTTCCAGCGCCCTTTGCAATCTCAGCCCACTTTCGGTTTGCCCTAAGCCCTGATAGTTAGTATAATTTGCTCAATCTAAACGGAGGTTTAGAGCATGCCCGTAGAGTATGCGGCTGAGATTTCAGCCAAGTTAGAAGACCCCGAAGGTGCTTCTCTGCTTGGCGTCAACAGAACGGGTGTGTCCCAGTTTCGTCGGGCTGGGCCGTCAGCCTTTCCGCTCAGGCAAAGGGGAGGCGCTAAAGCGCCCCTCTCCG
>CAZPWR010000436.1:0-3260 GCA_964590555.1 uncultured Anaerolineae bacterium
GAGCTGGCCCACGCCCACAACGAGCGCATCTCTGTGGACAGCCTGCTCTTCGGTGTCAGGGTCCTTTACAAAGTAGTGAAGCGATTCTGCGCTTAGAGGAGGGGAAAATGGCCGTCTACATAGATTCCGCTGAACCGGAAGAGGTGCGAGAAGCCCTTTCCTTGGGGTTCGTCAGAGGAGTGACCACGAACCCTATCCTGATTGCCCGCACAGGCCGAAAGCCCGAGGAAGTAGTCGCCGCTATATCCGAACTCTGGCCCGACGAGCTTCTGTACCAACCTTTCTCCACTGAACTTGAGGGGGCAAGGGAAGAACTGGAGAGGATGCGAGCGATTGCTGGGGCAATCTTGGTCCCCAAAATTCCAGCCACGTGGGAAGGGTTCAAGCTCCTTGTGGACCTCCTCCGAGCCGGGTGGCGCTGCGCTCTTACGGCTGTGTACAGCCCCGCGCAGGCATTGCTGGCGAAGGAAGCGGGTGCTTCCTACGTCATCCCTTACGTCAACAGGGCAACTCGCCAAGGGATTGATGGCTTGGAACTGGTAGCGCAAATCTCGCGTGCCATTCAAGGCTCAGGGGTGCAGGTAATAGCGGCGAGCCTGAAATCGGCTGAGGAAGCCTTGGCGGCAGTAGCCAGCGGCGCCCAACACATAACCGTCCCCTGGCCCATCCTCCGAGCCATGGCCGAGCATCCCCTATCCCTGGAGGCCGTGGAAGAATTTGCGCGGGCGGCTCAATCCTACAAGGGGGGCCAATGAAGAAGGCCATCATCCTTTCCTTGCTCCTGGCCTTTGCCGCAAGCGGATGCCTTTACTCAGGGGAAAATTCGCCTCGGTTTGACTTAGGAGTGTTCGCTGGGTGTGCGACCCTCGTCCTGGCCCTGGCCTGGCTCATAGCTGGAATAGGCCTGTTGGTGCTAATCTTAGTCTTCCTAATCGCCCATTTCCCCAGGAGAAAGCCATGAGCTACCTTCAAGAAGTGATTGAAACCTTGCACAGGTATGTGGAAGAAGCGAGGGAAGTCCTGAGCGCCAAGAACGAAGTGCGTGAGAAGGCCCTTGCCGATGCCCGCGAGCTTACCAAGCGCTGCGCCCTGGCCATAAGGGCATGCCACCGCGAGGAGTGGGAAAATGCCTCTTCCCTGTTGGAAGAAGCAAGAGAAATTGCCTCCCGCCTCAAAGCCTTGGCTGGCATTTACCCCGACCTTTACCACAGCGGCTACTCCCAGGATTCCCTCAAGGAATTTGTGGAAGCCTCGCTTGTGCGCAGCTTCCTCCTCAGGGAAGCTATCCCTGGCCCCAAGGAATTAGGCGTTGAGCCCGATACATACCTTCGGGGGCTTGGGGAAGCGATGGGCGAACTTCGCCGCCACATCCTGGACCTAATCCGGAAGGACGAATTTGCCAGAGGGGAAGAGCTCCTAACGGTTATGGAAGAAGTCCACGCCCTTCTCATGACTTTAGACTTCCCTGAAGCCCTGACCGGAGGCCTCAGGCATACCGGGGACATGGTCCGAGGGGTAGTGGAGAGGACGAGGGGCGATTTCACTGCGGCCTATGAGAATTACCTTTTGCGGAAGAGTTTGGAGAAGGCGAAGGATGAATGGCTCAAAGGAACCAGTGATAAGGGCCAGTGAGGTAGGGGAATACGTCTTCTGCCCCAGAGCCTGGTGGCTAAGGAGGGTTAAAGGTTTAAAGCCCGAATCCTTGGAGAGGCTTGAAGAAGGCCAGAACTTTCACATCCGTCACCAGGAGCAAGTCTTCGCCCTCCACCTCCTTTGGTACATAGGCATCGCCCTGCTCTTAGCCGGCCTCTGCCTCATTGCCTGGGCGATTGTAAGGCTATAAGAGGGTGAACCGATGGATTGGCAAGAACTTCCTAAATGGCTCCCCTATGCAATTGTGGCCTTCTTCAGCGACACAATGGGTGCTTTGATCGCTCTCTTCCGAGAGGCCCTGGCTGCCCTATTGCGCCGGTTGGTCGGATACTTCTCAGGGTTATTGGGCCAGAAATGGGCCGACCGCCGCTTTGAGCGACGGTACCTGAAGTGGATGGCCACAGAGTGTGATAAAGTCTCCCTCATTGGAATCTTTGCTGCCACGCCGGAGCGGGAGCCTCGCCTCTCCGACGTCTTCGTCCTGCCTGCTCTCTCCGAATACCGCCGGGAGCGCCGCCTTCCCCGCGATTTTCTCACCGGCCCTATAGAGCAGAGGCAAGCCCTGCCTTTACTGGAACTGGAGCGAGAGGAGACCCGCCCCATCCCTCTGTCCGAAGCCTTGCGCCGCCGAGCGGCTGTGATTCTGGGGGAGCCGGGCGCAGGCAAAACAACCTTCCTGCGCTTCTTGGCCCTGGCTCACACGCGGGCACTGACCGGCGATGCATCCCTCCTGCGGCAGTTAGACCCACGGGCCGAACGGCGCCTACCGGTGCTCCTTACCTTGCGGGAGTACGCGACCGCTGGCTGCTCCTTGACCACTTTCGCTGAAGAGCACATCCGCCGCCAGACCTGGGGAGTCTTGAACCCGCCCCCTGGCTACTTTGAGCGCCAGGCCCAGCGAGGCCGCTGCCTCTTCCTCCTGGACGGCCTGGACGAGGTGCTGGGTTTAGGCGACGAGGCATACCGGAACATATGCAATGCGGTGAACGCTCTGGCTGCGGTGGAAGAGAAGAACCGCTTCATTGTCACCTGCCGCATCGCCGGGTGGCGCGGAATGCTCTCCCCAGATTTCTCTGTCCTGGTCATTGACCCCTTTGACCCGCCGCGCCGAAAAGACTTCATAAGGAAGTGGTACCAGGCGGTGGAGGCCAGTACAGTGGAACGCAAGGAATCTCCAGACCAGGCCGAAATCCGGCGCCGGAGGGCGAAAGAGCGGGCCAGCGACCTTATCCGGGCCATTGAGCAAAGCGACCGCCTCCAGCGGCTGGCGGCCAACCCCATGCTCCTTTCCGTGATGGCTATGGTCCCCCGGGTAGACGTAGTCCTCCCCCGAGAGCGGGCCGCCCTTTACCGCCGCTGCACGGAGTTTCTCCTGGAGCAGTGGGATGTGGACCGAGGGATTGAGGACCGAGGAGCCACCGGCTTGAACCTGGCCCAGAAGGAATCCCTGATGCGGCGGATTGGCTACCACTTCCACGAGCAGGGCGTCCGCTTCCTCCCCCGCCGGGAAGTGGAGAGACTCATAACCGACGCCCTCCCCCCCCTGGGCCCGCCCCCGCCGCGGGGCCGCGATCCGCCCGGACGCCTGGAGCGACTCCACCCTCCCC
>CAZPWR010000437.1:0-2225 GCA_964590555.1 uncultured Anaerolineae bacterium
CAGTCCCAGCCTCTCCTTTAGTCCGAATCATAGCTGCGCCCTCAGCGATGCGGCGCAGGGCTTCTCCGAGGTTACGGCAGCCGCAGACAAAGGGCACTTTAAATTTGCGCTTGTCTATGTGATGTTCTTCATCAGCCGGGGGAAGGACTTCGCTTTCGTCTATGAAGTCAACCCCAAGCGCTTCCAAGATTTGAGCTTCCACGAAGTGGCCGATTCTGCACTTGGCCATTACGGGTATGGTTACAGCGTCCATTATCTTGAGGATGTGTTCGGGGTCGGCCATGCGTGCAACCCCGCCCTGAGCCCGTATGTCGGCTGGGACCCTTTCCAAGGCCATTACGGCGCAAGCGCCTGCGTCCTCAGCAATCTTTGCCTGTTCTGGGGTGACCACGTCCATTATCACCCCGCCTTTGAGCATCTGAGCCAGACCCCTCTTAAGTGTATCAGTCCCGGTAACCTTATCCATAGGCTATACCTCCAGCTTATTGGGCTAAGCTTCCGGCTGGAGAAGCTTTTCCATCTGATATTATACAACCACATCGTGCTTTGTCAACCATGAACCGCGCTGGGGTGTATATCCCGGAATGGTATGAGATGTTTCCCATTTTCCCCACCCCCGTTGGCTGGGGGTTCACCAGCGTCTTTGGTCCCACTCGTAGCAGGTTTACAGGGGTTAGCTACTCGTCCCCTTTTCAAGGTTTCGTGGGGGACTTCCCCCATTTTGCCTACCCCCGTTTGCTTAGGGTTTGTGTAAGCAGGTTGCTATTGTGAGGCACTGCGCGCAGTTGTTCTAATTATTGAGGGACATAAGCCAAGCTAATTTTGACAAGATTGGCCTTTGCCGTTATAATCTTGCCTGCTGGAAGGGCTTGACCTTCGGGGCAGGGTGAAATTCCCGACCGGCGGTAGGACACCTGGACCGGCGCGGCCCTGCCGGTCCGTTTAAAGGTGTCGAGCCCGCGAGCCCAAGGAGATTCCTTGGGTTGATCCGGTCCAACGGCCTTAGAGGCCGCTAAGCCGGAGCCGACGGTATAGTCCGGATGGGAGAAGGTCGGCCTGAGGGTCCTTAGCTTTTTACAGGGCCTGTGGACTCTCTTCTTGCCCCGAAGGTCGCGCCTTCGGGGCAATTTTATTTGGGGGGAAAGGCTTGAGAGGGATAGCTCGTTACCTGGCCGGGATTTTCTCAGTGGTAACAATCCTTGCCCTGTGGAAGGCAATTGCTTGGTTAGGACATTACCCCAGTTTTATCCTCCCTCATCCGGAGGAAGTGGCCAGACGGTTCTGGCTGACTGTTGCAGATGGCACCCTACTCTTCCACGCCAAGGTTACGCTCTTTGAGATAGGAGCAGGCTTAAGTTTAGGCCTTATCTCAGCGTTTGTTTTAGGTTACCTTTTGGCTAAAATCCCCTTCCTTGAGTTTTACCTCACCCCACTCGTGGTGGTTTCCCAATCCATGCCCGTGGTGGCCCTCGCCCCGCTTTTGGTAATCTGGTTTGGGTTCGGCTTGGCGTCCAAAATCGCTGTATGCGCGCTTACGGTCTTTTTCCCGGTGCTTGTTGGCACCATAGTTGGCCTCCGATCCGTGGAGCAGGAGTTCTATGACCTCATGCGTATCCTCAGAGCCAGCCGGTGGCAAGTGTTCTGGCTTCTGGAGCTTCCGGCCTCCCTTCCCATACTCATGGGCAGCGTTAAGGTAGGAGTTACCCTATCCGTAATCGGAGCAGTTGTAGGAGAATTCATCGCTGCCGATAGAGGGCTTGGCTTTTTGGTGAACTTGGCCAGAGGGCTCTTTGATACACCGCTCCTATTCGTGGCGCTTTCTTCCCTGGCTGCTATAGCCATCGCCCTATACCTGGGCGTGGCTTTGCTGGAAAAGAAACTTATGAAAGGGAGGTAATCCATGAAGTTTAAACTGACGATTTTGGCTCTCCTTATCGCAGTCACGGTCCTTGCCAGTTGTGGTAAACCTACTCCTGTCCCTCAAAAAGTAACCATAGCTATGGGCTACATACCTAACGTCCAGTTCGCCCCGTTCTACGTGGCCATTGAAAAAGGATATTTCAAGGAAGAAGGCATTGAGCCTGAGTTCAACTATGGCTGGGAAGTGGATTTGGTTAAGCTGGTAGGGATGGGAGAACTGAGCTTTGCTGTGGCCAGCGGGGAACAAGTCCTCCTGGCCAGGGCTCAGGGCCTGCCTGTTGTGTATGTAGCTGGATGGTATCACC
>CAZPWR010000438.1:0-2754 GCA_964590555.1 uncultured Anaerolineae bacterium
CCAGGCTGTAGCCGCTGCCTTCACTCCAGGTATACCCCCCGCCGTCCACCGTGTTCCAGGTCAGGTCGTAGCCGCCGCCCGTCTGAGCGGAGACGCCAGTAGCGAAGGCCAGCAGCAGAAGGAGAACCAGGAGTAGCCAGCACGAGCCGTGAAACGGAAACCGTGAACCCTTCATTGCCCGCCTCCTACCAGGAGACCTCTGCCGTGCGCACTGTAGCCACCCAGCGGATGGTCTCTCCGTTGCCCTTAACCTGGATGACAAGAGCACCGAAGCCGGTCAGGGCCTGGACGTCCCAGTTAGGATCATCCTCACCAAGGACCGTCTTCAAAGGTGTACCAATGAGACTCACCGTTCCGCCGACATTTTCCACGACGCCTCGAAGATGGTATCCAGCGGATTCGCCGTCATTGCTACGCCCCACCACCAGGGCATCAAAGGCGACGGTGCGGCCCTGGGCAATAGTGAGGAACTCAGAAGGGGTATCATTGCCGTTGAGATAAAGGTCAAAGATTGTCATTAGTAATTAAACTTCCAAAATCAAATCTGCCAGGGTTAAAAGGCTTTTAACCCTGAATTGGCGCTCCTACAGCGGTCTAAGTGAAAGTCAGCGGCTTGCTGGAGGAGAACCAATTGACCACTTATATTATAGTCCAAACTTTAGGATTTGGCGATAGTGGTTTGCAATGTGTTAAGATTTACGTAATTGGCTGCTCATTTCCTGTCGTGACCTTGGGTTAAAGCCAAAGTCGGAGGATAGCAACAAAGTTTGCCCACTAACCCCTGCTTCGGCGGCATCAAGCCACCCAAGATTTCTTTAAGCCCGCAAAAGCATTTAAAGGCATGCCCCCTTAGTCAATCGCTGCATATCGGGCATGCCCTTAATGCAAGTTACGCAGTTGACTGGGTTTATCGCTTGCGGACTAAGGTTAGCTGTAATGAAGCGGAGACTGCCATTATATGTGAGGCCATCCGCCGTTATCTGGCTTATACCCTTTATGCTCTCCACCCAACTGCGTAACTCCTAAAATTAGCCCTCTTTGGGTGCCCAATGCCTACTATTAGGCAAAGGCCTCTTGGGGCCTTGGCCCTTCGCCCCTACCGGGAAGGGGTCGGCGGAGGCCGACCCCAGGCTCGCAGCCTAAATAGGCGACTTCGGTCGGCAAAGGCGGCAGGTTTTACCGAGAAATCTTCTCCAGTGCCGCCAGAGGGATGCGGGCAATGCGGATTTCGGACGGAAGAACCATTCCCAATAGCCAAGGAACATCCCGGCGGATATCGTTGGTGTAGTAACTGACGTAAAGGTAATCCCCCAGGATAACGGTGCCCGCATAGGAAGTATCTCCAGCACTGGGAAGGTCGGAGAGCCATGTCAGGCGATCCTCATCCACCCGGAACAGGGAGGTTCGCTTGCGGCTGAAGACACTTCCTAACTCCGTCAGCGGGCCCCACGGTTGAGGCTGATAGCGGCCTACTGCGTAGATTTGCCCTTTGTACGAAAAGAGCGCCGGCCCGTCCAGGCGGGTTACCCTGCTGCGGTTGTACGTCCATTCCGTGTACGGTGGGGCAGAAACAGCGATGAGAGTGGACGCCGCCGGGTCTCCGAAAATGCTCCCGCTCCCTTCCAAGCGCGCTGTGGCCAGAATCCGTCCGTCAGGAAGGAACTCTATGTCTACCTCGTCGTTACGCTCTCCCTCGTAGATGGTGGACACCTTTTCCCAGTGATAGCCATCGGTGGACTTTAAGAGGATAGAACGGCCGTGTTCGTGCCAGTAGGCTGGGACATACCAGACCGTGCCATCCCGGGTTTTGGGGCGCCAGAAGAGCCAGCCCTTCGGTTCTACCTCCTGGAACGGCGTCCAGTGGCGTCCGTCATCGCTTACAGAGAGCACCGTTGTGTACGGCTCGGCGGTAAAGACGACGTTTTTCAGGGCGTAGAGAAACAGGCGGTCGCCGATGGGGGCAAATTTGGGGTCACGAATGTCCTCCCCGGGGACGTTTAATTCTGCCAGTCGTTCCCAATGGCGGGCATCTTCCGAGCGCCAAATGATTAGACGGCATTTCTCGCTGGCAAAGTGCCAGGGCGAGGAGGCGTGCACCAGGTAGAATGCACCCCGCCAGTAGATAAGGTCGGTGTTGGAATTGTGGGCCCCATCGCTGACTGCGGCCCAATGCTCTATCTCCAGCTCTCTAACGACCTGAGCTCTGTTGGGGCGGAAGCACCAGTAGCTTAAAAGGATTAGCAGCAGGATAAGGAGTGCACCCAGCGCGCCACCTAAATAGCGCAAAATCTTGGACATAGCACACCTCCTAGGCTTATGGTGAGAAAATATCCCAGAGTCCGGTATCATTATACTCCCAACGAAAGTGAGGGGCAATTAAAGAAGGGCTTGTCCAATTTTGCCGTGAGCCGTTTGCTATTAAGCCTGGCCATCAGTTGTAATTATTCAAGCCTACTCACACCTGCCTCGAGCGAGCTCTCAGCGTGGCCTTGAAGTGGCGCCTCCTCTCTCTTAAGGTATGACCCTTATGTTTGCCTTCGTGGGCCGAAGGCCAAACTTATGGGCTGGGACTGCCGGGTGAGGTCAGTAATTCCGCAGCACCAGCGGGAGGTAGAGGAACCGCGCTTCATCCGCCCCGATGTCGTAGCCGGAGCCAAGGGGCCGCGGGTCGCCGTCCATGTCCGTGGCGCCGGCAGGCCCCGCCACCCCGCCAACAATCGCAACCCCGCGGGGGCGCACCTCTCAGCGCACCGC
>CAZPWR010000439.1:0-4161 GCA_964590555.1 uncultured Anaerolineae bacterium
GCCGATGCCGGCTTCCCAGTTTACCTGGTGGAGAAAACCGATCGCCTCGGTGGCTACCTCCAGAAAATCCGCTTTACCGCTGAGGGGAAAGACCTCCGCTACCTCCTCTGGGACCTCACTAACCGCGTTGAAAGCCATCCCCTTATCACCGTATTTAAAGAAGCCGAGCTTTTGCGCCACTACGGCCACGTGGGAGATTTCCACTCCCTAATCCGCACAAAATACAAAGATTTGGAACTGGAGCACGGGGTCACCATTGTGGCTACCGGGGCCAGGATGTATTCGGGGAGGGAATACCTCAAGGGGGAAGACCCCAGAATCTTGGACCAGCTGGAACTTGAAGAGCTCATAGTCAACCATCCAGAGAGAGCCAGGAACCTCCGGTCAGTGGCGATAATCCAGTGCGTTCGGCCGAGGGGCCAGAAATACGATTACTGCAGCCGCATCTTCTGCACTAACACCATGGCCAATGCCATACGCCTTAAGGAACTCAACCCCTCCTGCGAAGTCTACGTCCTCTACAAGGACATAATAACCTATGGCTTCCGTGAAGAATACTACACCAAGGCTCGGGAACTGGGCACAATCTTCATCCGCTACACCGATGAAGAAGCCCCCACCATTAAAGTCGTCTACGGAGAGCTCAGAGTAGAAGTAAAGGACCAAAGCACGGGGGAACTGGTGGTGCTCAAGCCCGACCTAATCTCGCTCACTCTCGGCATCTTGCCTCCTGAAGATAACGAGAAACTGGCTCGGATTTTGGGTGTCCCGCTGTCCCCCGAGGGCTTCTTCCTTGAAGCCCACCTCAAGATGAGGCCGGTGGATTTCATAAACGAGGGGATTTTCCTGGCCGGTATGGCCCACTACCCCAAATTCATAGAGGAATCCATAGCCCAGGCCAAAGCCGCAGCCGCCCGAGCTTTAACTTACCTGGCCAAAGAAGAAATCAAAGTAGGCGGGGTTATAGCCCAAGTAGACCAATCCAAATGCGTCGGCTGCTTGACCTGCGTGCGCATCTGCCCCTTCCACATCCCGGTCATAGACCCTAATGCTACAGGGAACGGAGGGATAAAGGGGGCTGCCTTCATAGACCCAGCCAAATGCCAAGGTTGTGGAACTTGCACTGCCGAATGCCCAGCGAGGGCCATACAGCTTTTGCACTACACCGATGAACAAATCATGGCCCCCGAAGAAAGTGTGCTGGGTGCATGGCTAACCTAAGGAGGCACGACATGAGTCTGGGCGAAAGCGCCATAAGGCTTGATATAAAAACCAAAGTTCTGGGCTCAAGGCGCTACCCCCAAGATTTCAACATGCCCGGCCAACTTTATGCCAAGGTCGTCTGGAGCCAATATCCACACGCCAGAGTGAAGAAAATTGACACCTCCGCCGCTGAAGCCACCCCCGGCGTAGTCAAAGTCATAACCTATAAAGACGTACCCCTAAACGAGTACGGAATTCACACCCCCGACCAAACGGTCTTAGTCCCCGAAGGGGGCAAGGTCCGATGGCTCGGCGACCGCATAGCCATCGTCGTAGCCGAGACGGAAGCCATAGCCGAGGAAGCTTGCAAAAAAGTCAAGGGTGAATACGAGCCCCTCCCTGTCGTAACCGACCCTCGTGAGGCCATGAAGCCAGGCTCGCCGCTGGTCCACGAAGAAAGGGGGACCAACATCTTGCACCACATAAAGATACGCCGGGGGGATGTGGAAAGGGCCTTTGAGGAAGCTGATGTCATAGTTGAAGGCTACTACATAACCCCGCACGTGGAGCACGTCTACCTCCAGCCCGAGGCCGGAATCGGCTACATAGACGAGGAAGGGCGCATAACGGTGATCGCAGCTGCCCAATGGCCTCACGATGACCTGCACCAGATTTCCCACTTCCTTCAGATTCCGGTTGATAAGCTTAGGGAGATTGTGCCAGCGATAGGAGGGGCCTTTGGGGGAAGGGAGGACATGTACATCCAGCACCTCTTGGCCCTCTGTGCCTACGTAGTGCGGCGGCCAGTGAAAATGGTCTTCACACGTGAAGAAACAATGATGCGCACTGGGAAACGCCACCCCTTCTACATCCGCCACAAATGGGGAGCCAAGAAAGATGGCAAACTTTTAGCCGGCGAAGTAGAAATGATATCCGATGCCGGCGCCTACGCCTCTACCAGCATCCCCGTCCTAAACAATGCGGCCAGCTTCGCCCTCGGCCCCTACGTCTGGCCGAATGTCAAAGTTGATGCTTACACTGTCTACACGAACAATGCCGTAACGATGGCGATGCGAGGTTTCGGTTCCCCCCAGCCAGCTTTCGCCTACGAACTTCAAATGGACAAGCTGGCGGAGGCTTTAGGGATGGACCCAGTGGAGTTAAGGATGAAGAACTTGGTGGAAGACGGCTCCCTCACTATTACTGGGGCTGCTTTACCGCCAGGGGTGGGGATAAAAGAGACATTGCGCCAAGCAGCTCTGGCCGCTGGGTGGAGGGAAGAAAACGGACGCTGGATAAAGCCGCAAATCCAGCAGCCCAAAGAACCCCACAAGCGGCGAGGCATCGGGATAGCCTGCGCTTACAAAAACGTAGGCTACAGCTTCGGCTTTGACGATAAATGCACTGCAAAGGTAATGCTTTCTTGGGATGAGTCGGGAGAGATAACGCGGGCTATAGTAAAAGTTGGGGCATGCGAGGTAGGAGAAGGAGTGCACACGGCTTTAGCTCAAATTGCTGCCCACACTCTGGGCATTCCAATCCAAAAAATCAGAATTGCCTTGGTGGACACAGCCGAAGTACCCAACGCCGGAAGCTCCTCCGCTTCCCGCCACGTCTACATATCTGGCAACGCCGTAAAAGCGGCATGCGAATTGGCCTTGCGCAAGAAGGAAGAAATCCTGAGAGCGGAGACAGGCGAAACTTCCGTAGAGGTTGAATACACTTACCGGGGGAGGATTGAACGGCCAACTACACCTTACCACCCTGAAACCGGTGAATGCTTCCCCCACATTAGCTACGGCTGGGGCACACAGATAGCTCTGGTGGAAGTGGACACCGAAACAGGGCAAGTGTCAGTTCTAAAGGTATGGGCTGCGCACGATGTTGGCAAGGCCGTCAACCCCGAAATGATTATTGGCCAGATCGGGGGCGGGGTCCACATGGGTGTAGGATACGCCCTCATGGAACACTTCATCCACCAAGAGGGCTACCCCCGAACCCGCCGCTTGAGCGAATACCCAATCCCTACCGTATTGGACATGCCCCTGGAAATTGTCCCCATCATCGTAGAAGTTCCTGATCCAGCTGGGCCGTATGGGGCCAAAGGAATAGGGGAAATGACCACTTTGCCTACCGCCCCAGCTATTATCAACGCCATACACGATGCAGTCGGGATATGGGTTAACGAACTTCCGGCCACAGAAGAAAAAGTCTACAAACTCCTGAAAGAGGCAAGGGCCCGGTAATGGAGAGGAGCTACCGCTACTTTGACCTAATAATGGCTCTTTTCGTAGCTGTGCTAATCATAAGCAACATAGCCTCAAGCAAAATCTTACTCCTTGGCCCATTCACCTTTGACGGAGGCACGATCCTCTTCCCCATCTCCTACATCTTCGGCGATATCCTTACTGAAGTCTACGGATACAAGCGATCCCGGCGAGTCATATGGATGGGTTTCTTCTGCACTGCCCTCATGGCCCTGACCTTGAGCATAGTGAGGGTATTGCCGCCAGCCCCAGGGTGGGAGAACCAGGAAGCCTACGAAAAAATCCTCGGAATGACACCACGCATTGTCCTGGGAAGCCTAATAGCTTACTGGGCAGGGGAATTCTCCAACTCCTACACCCTGGCCAAAATGAAAATCTTGACCCAAGGCCGCTGGCTTTGGACCAGGACCATAGGCTCAACGTTAGTCGGGGAAGGGGTTGACACCCTACTCTTCTGCTCCATAGCCTTCGCTGGAGCTTTGCCTTGGTCCCTCCTGGGAAGCGTTATCCTCTCCAATTACGTGTTCAAATGCGGGGTTGAAGCTTTTATGACCCCTGTAACTTACAGGATTGTAAATTTCCTGAAGAGAGCCGAGAGGGAAGACTATTTTGATTACGACACAGATTTTAACCCATTCAGGTTGGAAGCATGAACGAGGAACACCGCTCAGGCTTTGTTTCCATAATAGGC
>CAZPWR010000440.1:0-3761 GCA_964590555.1 uncultured Anaerolineae bacterium
GCCAAGCCCTATTTCCTCCAGGAACCGCAAGAATTTATCGGCCAGGGTATCCCATGAGAAGAGGCTGAGAAGCCTTTCCCGGCCTCTTGCTCCCATCTCTTGAGCTTTTGCCTCATCCCTCAGGAGCATCACCACTTTTTCTGCAAACTCCTCGTGTTGGCCGCTTTCCACCGCAAGTTCAGGTAGCACGTAGGAACGGACTTCACCCACAGCCTCGGCCACTACAGGCAGGCCTATGCCCACAAGCTCGGCCAGCTTTGCTGGGCACTTTGCCCGATTGATGAGGTTATCGCGGCAGGGCCAGATGGCAACCCTTGCCTTCCCCAGCAAAGCCAGTGCTTCCTCCCTCTCCATCCACCCCACCGCCCGAATTTTCCCCCCAATTCCAGCCTGCGCCGCTTTGGAGAGGAATTCCCCCTCCTCGCCCCTGAAGCCTTTCCCCACGATGATTAGCTCTGCATCCGGCTCCTTTTCTGCGATTTTAGCCCAGATTTTGATTAGGTCATCGGTGGTGAACTCCACGAACCTGGTGTAAAGGGCTACTGCTTTCCGTGTGCCTGGCCCCAGAAAGGGCAAAGGTTCAACTCCGTTGGGAAGGTAGAGGACTTTGACTTCAGGGAACCCCATGCTCCAGATTATGGACTGAAGCGTCCTGCTGGCCACCGTTACGGCATCGGCATGGGTCAAAGTCCATCTCTCTTGAATGGGCATAATGGCACGCCAGAGCAATGGATAGGGGTTCCTCTCCGCCCATCCCCCCTTGCCCTCCCAGTCGTCGGCATCTACTATCACTGGGATTTTGAAGGGTTTGAGAAGGGCTGCCGCAAGGCCGGTATAGCCTATAGGCTTGAAGAGCCAGATGAGGTCGGGTTGAAAGGCAAGGCAGCTTCGGGCAAGGCTTAGGGAGATTAGGAGGTGGCGGATTAGAGGGATGGAAACGGGCAGGCTCAAGTGATGCACTTCCACTCCCTCAATCACTTCGGTTTTGCCCGAATCCTGCGGTGAATCCCAAGGGGGGACAATGACTTTGGCTTCAACTCCTTTCCTCTTCAGAGCTGAAGCTAAAGGGATTATCCTCGCCCTTACCGTGCCTTTCACCCTCAGGCCGAAGGGGCCGGCCATTGCCAAACGCATCTTACCCTGTCCTTCTCTCTATTGCCTTCCTTATCTTCTCAGCTGCAGCTTTTATCTGGTTGGGGTCACCGGGCCTCGGTATCCAAGGAGGCCTTATCCCGTCCCCGAAAGTGCGGGGGATTAAGTGCAGGTGGAAGTGGAATACGCTCTGGAAGGCTGCCGGCTCGTTGGCATTGAGGATGTTGAGGCCATCGGCCCCCATAGCTTCTTTAATCGCCGGGGCAAGCTTCACGGCTACTTTCATTAGGTAAGCTGCTACTTCTTCATCTAAGTCAAAGATGTTGCGGAAGTGGGCCTTGGGGACAAGTAGGGTATGGCCTGGGTTAGCCGGGTTTATGTCCATAAAGGCCATGACTTTATCATCCTCGTAGACTATTTCCGCAGGGGCTTCCTTACGGACAATGCGGCAAAAAATGCAGTCAGTCATCACTCTCCCTCCAGGATTATGTTTGCTTCAGGCAGGAGGAAGCTATCGCCTCCCTCCGTGAGCAACAGCCGTGGGCCGTGAGGCGGGAGGTAAAGGCCTACTTGGAAACGGTAAAGTCCCGGAGGCAGGTTCTCCGGTATCCTGATAAAATGAGGATCGGCTACGTATTCTCCGGGAACCCAAGATGTGGTAGGGATTTGGCCCCCGGCGGGAGGAGAATCCCCGAAAGCCACGTCCTGCCCCCTTTCGTCTACAAGGTGGACGAAAACGGAATAGAACTTATCGGTGGTGCCGATGGGATGCCAGTAGAGGGTGAGGTGGATTGTCCAACCCCCCTTAACCTTCAAAGTTCCCCCTGGCTCGGGGGCGAACCTGGCACCGTCTGGGGCCGAAGCTTCAAGGTCATAGCCTATGAGTTCGGCCAGGGAGCCAAAGGTGGCTTCGGCCTTGAACGCTGGGGAAGGCTTCTCAAAAACGTGAGGCCTTGGGTTGACCTTTACCCTGGCTATGAGAACTTGGTCGCCGCCTTTTGAGGTCTTAAGGCGGGAGCCATCGGCAGGGTTATAAATCCCAGCCACAAGGTTATATGTCCCAGGCTTGAGAGTGGCAGGAATCACCAGGGAATGGATGTCTTTAACCACAAGGCCCTTTCTCCATAGCGAAGTCGGGTAAAGGGGAGGGGATTCGGTCCCGGCCAACATTTTCCTGTGGCTATCCTGGAGCTGGACGAAAACCACGTAGTTTGAGGTTAAGTCTTCTCTGGCCTGCCAGAAGAGGGAAAGGGTGAGAGTATCTCCGGTGTAAAGGCTGCGGGAACTCAAAGAATACCCCAAAAGGCGAACCTCTCCCCCGAGCTCTTCCACCAAGCGGTTGGGAATTTCCAATTTCTCTGGAGGAACTGGGGAAGGAGGGGGGCTTACGGTTAAAGTGCCCAAGGAAAACTCAGGTTCTGGCTCTGGAGGATATCCATCAAAGGCATCCAGCGTAGCGCCGGAGGAGCGGTCGTAAACCTTAAGGCGCAACTCGTAACGGCCAGGAGGGGTTCCAGCGGAGATGAGGAGGGCATAGCGGTCCCAAAGAGCTAATGGAAAATCCTGCTGAGCCCAAGCCCGACCGAGGGAATCGGTTAGGCGCAATTGGAGGTTGAGGGTGGCCTTGGGAACCTTTTCCCACTGCAAGGCAACCCTGACCGTTCCGGGGGCAGGGCTGGCTTCCTTATCCACCAGGGCAAATCCGGCAAGCTCCACCTCCTGGCCAAATCGGACCCTTACCGGCTGAAGGGTGAAAGGTTTGGGCGGGGCAAAGAGCAAGAGCCTGGTAGTCCCAAACCACTTGTTCATCCCCAGGAAAGCTTTGGAGGAGGCGTAATTTTCTATCAGGCTCTCCAAAATTGCCCCTCTCGCTTGGAAAGCAAGGAACCAAACCCTCTTCCCCTCTCGCCAGAAGTTTTCCAGCTGGCTTATGACTTCATCCCCCCACTCAGGCGAACTTACGAGCACGGGCTTGGGGCAAAGCTCGGGGCAATAGCTGAGGAAGTAGCCGATTTGCCAAGGGTAAATGCAAAGGATAACGTCATCGGGGGATGAGAGGGTGCTTATCACTTTGGCCAGGGGGCGGTAATCGTCCTGGGGGTAGCGAGGGGTGTAGTAAAAGCTGGCGAGGGAGATAAGCATGAGGGCCAGGGCTGCGTTCAGGGTAAGGTCGGGCTTGAGGGAAGAGATGCCGCAGGCTAAGAGCAGGAGGAAGGGGGGTAAGGAGATGAGGAGAATTCGCTCAAAATAGACGGGATGAAATGGGTAAAGCAGGTTGACAGCAAAGCCTCCCAGCAATGGGATGAAGAGGTAAAGGGAGAGGGGGTAGAGAGCTTCAGGGTCTTTCCTCAATGACCATGCCCCTACTGCCATCAAAGCCGAAAGGGCAGCTCCGCCAGCCCAGAAAAATGGCGCAAGCTTAAGAGGCAAATGCCCGATCCCGAAAGTCGCCAGGTGTCGGGCCAGGAAATAATGCAGGGGGAGGGGGGAATACTGCTCTATGGCCTTCTTACCCTGCACGTAGAGGAAGAGCCTTTCCCCGGAGTAAAGGACCCAGGGCAAATACAAAGCCAGAGAAACGCTCAAGGCCCCCAAGGCCACTTGAGCCCGGGCCTTATCCCTGCCCCAATACCCGAGGATTATGGCCGCATGGGTCAGGAGGATGAAGG
>CAZPWR010000441.1:0-2965 GCA_964590555.1 uncultured Anaerolineae bacterium
GCTCCCAAGCCGTGGACGGGGAGCCCACACCCGTCTATGGCCGTGGCTCCCAAACCCGCTCTTTCACTTACGTCACCGACACAGTCCGGGGGACAATCTTAGCTGCTACTTGGCCCCAGGCCATCGGAAAAATCTTCAACATCGGCAATGGAAGGGAAATCTCAATTTTAGAGCTGGCCCACCTTGTAAAGGAGAAGGCCAACTCCCCATCACCAATAGTCTTCGTCCCCTACGATGAGGCCTACGGCCCCGATTTTGAAGAGGCCAGAAAGCGCTGCCCCGATACCTCAAAGGCCGAGAAGATCCTGGGGTTCAAGGCTGAAGTGCCATTGGAGGAAGGACTGGAAAGGACGATAAGATGGTTTAAGGAGAGGAAAGGATGAGAGAAAGCAAAGTAGGGGCTATTTGCGAGAAAATTTTAGAAGCAGGCTGGCTCATTGCGGCTATTGTTGTCCCTCTCTTCTTCAACATTTATTCCCAGCGTGTCTTTGAACCCGATAAGCTAAGCATCCTGCGCTCCATCGCCCTGGCCATGGTAGCAGTATGGATAATAAAGCTGGCTGATGAAGGGCTGCATTTGGGAAAACCCTTAACCCAGTGGCTCAAGGAAACCCCATTAGTTATCCCCACCTTACTATTGGCCGGAGCTTACCTGATTTCCACCGCTGCTTCTATCTCGCCTCGGATAAGCTTCTGGGGTTCTTACCAGCGCCTTCAAGGAACTTACACTACCCTCTCCTACCTCGTGATTTTCTTCATCACCTTGCTCCACCTCAAACGGCGGGAGCAACTGGAGCGCCTCATAACAATCATCATCCTCACCAGCATCCCCATCTCCATTTATGGGATAGTCCAGCACATGGGGAAAGACCCTCTCCCTTGGGGAGGCGATGTGACAAGGCGCGTGGCTTCTAACATGGGCAACGCCATCTTTGTCGCTGCTTACCTCATCATGGTTTTCTTCCTGACGCTGGAGAGGGTAATAAAGTCCATGGGGCTCATCGTTAAAGAAGAGGGGCCACGCGGTACACTTGAGGCTATAGCTGGAGGGGTTTACCTCTTTGCCCTTATCGTCCAAATCATGTGCATATTCTTTAGCCAGAGCCGAGGGCCTTGGGTTGGCCTCCTCGGAGGACTTTATGCGTTCATGCTCATCATCTTAGTGGCAATGAGGAACCAAGCCGAGCCAGGCCCCATTACAAAGGATGAACTGGGGAAAGCGGCCGCCTTCTCCCTAATCTCAATTCCGGCCGGTATCCTCCCAGCCTATGGACTTATGGCTTTCTTGAGAAAGGGCTTCCGCTGGCTCTGGCTCAGCTGGGTTTTCCACACAATCATTGGTATCCTCTTCCTCGTAGTCTTTAACCTACCCCACACCCCTCTGGACCCACTCAAGCAACTTCCTTACATAGGCCGGTTGGGGCAAGTTTTTGAAATTGGCGGGGGCACAGGAAAGGTCAGGGTGCTTATTTGGGAAGGAGCTGTTAAGCTCATCCTCCCCCACCCACCTCTTTGGTCGCCAACCGGGGGTTACGACTCTTTAAACGCTTTGCGCCCCCTTATCGGCTACGGCCCCGAAACCATGCACTATGCCTATAACCCATTCTATCCACCTGACCTCGCCCACTACGAGGCTCGGACCGCCTCCCCCGACCGCTCCCACAACGAGACCTTTGATGCCTTGGTGACCACAGGTTTAATTGGCTTTTTCGTCTACATAACCCTCTTTGGAGGCATATTCTACTATGGGCTTCGCTGGCTCGGCTTCATCCCGGACGAGAGACGGAAGGGCCTCTTCCTTGGCTCCTTGGCCTTGGGAGGTTTCTTGGGCCTCATCATCCCTTACCTTATAGAGAGGAGCTTCCGCTTCTCAGGGGTTGGGATTCCCACGGGGATGATAGCAGGCCTTACCCTTTACACCATGTATTTTGCTCTGGCTGTCCACCAAGAAGGGAAAGGGGCTATGGATTCCAGAGCCACGCTTTTGGTGGCCCTCCTCGCCACCTTCATCGCTCACTTCATTGAAATCCACTTCGGCATAGCCATAGCGGCCACCCGCACATACTTCTGGCTCCTTTTAGCCGTGATGGTGGCCTTGGGCACAGGGCAAATCGCCTTGGAAAAGCCAACCCTTCCCCCCAAGCGCAAGAAGGCCCACTCCACCCAATCCCCTCCCGCAGAACACCATTGGCCGTTCGCTCTATCCCTTTCCTTGCTCATGGCCTTTGTCTTGTGCACTATGCTCTTTGATTACACCACAAACCTTTTAGGGAAACTGGACCCAGTTTCCACACTTGTTTCTTCTTTAACCTATCGGCTGAGCCAGGGACGTCCGGAGATGTCCTTGGCTATGTTCTGGCTTTTCTTCTTCACCTGGCTTGTGGGTGGAGCCCTCATCGCCTCCCGAACGGCACTGGAAAGGAGGAACCCTGATTTTGGGACAATGCTGGCTGCCTTCCTCATCTACCTTGCTATAACTTCAACCCTCCCCTTCTTCTTCGGCCTTTACCATGCTTCCAACCTCTTGCCGGGGAAAAATGTGGTTAATACCATAACCTACTACTATGCCACCGTTTTCGCCTTCATCCTTTTGGTCGGTATTTCTTTACTTGGCGAGGGCCTTAAGCCGTCCCCTATCGCTTTAAAGCCTTTGGCTTCAGTGCCTGCGTTCTTAATCAGCCTTGCAATAGTGCCTCTGCTCATCTACGCCACCAACTTGAGCATAATCAAAGCCGATATCGTCTACAAGCAGGGCTTTACTTTAGACAACATGGGGCGATGGGCTGAAAGCTCCAAGCTTCATGCCCAAGCAGTTCAGCTTGCCCCGGCCGAGGATTACTTCTACCTCTTCCTGGGCCGAGCCCTCTTGGAGCACGCCCGAACTATCCAAAACCCTGTTGAAAGGGAGGCCAAGCTTAAAGAAGCTGAGGAAGTGTTAGTGAAAGCTCGCAACCTCAACCCCTAC
>CAZPWR010000442.1:0-2324 GCA_964590555.1 uncultured Anaerolineae bacterium
GTTGTTGAGAGGGTAATTTATTATTGCCGATGGGTCCACCTTGTACTCCTTGGCCAACTTCTCCACCGTATCTCCAGCTTTCACCGTGTGGTAGACCCCGGAAACAGGCAAGATGATTATCTCCATTCCTACCGGTAGCCAATCCGGGTTATCCTCCAAGTCCGGGTTTGACCACATTATGGTCTCAGGGGTTATGCCGAAACGCTTAGCGATATCAAAGACTGTGTCCCCAGCCTGAACGGTGTAAGTAATGACGCTATCCCGAGGCTTATCTTGGATTACGGTATGGAAGACAGGGTTCAGGCTCAGGGAAAAATCCCAAGAAGAGCCTTTAGCCGTAGGGTTGAAAGTTGCGGCCAAAGGTGAGGGGTTAAGCTCATTGGAATAAACAAACTCCGTGGAGCCTGTGCGCAGTAATTGGGTCAATGCTAAGAAAAGGAAAAGTCCCGCTGCCAAGAAAGGGGAAAGCCTTTTCATTTTAAGCCGCTAAGTAAGGGATTTATTGAGGGTTTCCAGGAATTCTTTGTTGCTCTTTGTTTTGCGCATGTGCTCCAGGAGCGCTTGCATGGCATCGGCTATATCCATTCCGGCGCCGTTGGGTGGAGGAGTAACCATGTAGGAGAACATGCGGCGCATGAGCCAGACCCTGTTAAGGGTGTATTCGTCAAGGAGCAATTCCTCCCGGCGTGTGCCCGATTTTTCAATGTCAAAGGCTGGGAATATTCGCCTCTCCTGGAGCCTTCGGCTGAGGTGCAGCTCCATGTTACCAGTCCCCTTGAACTCCTCGTAGATTACGTCGTCCATGCGGCTTCCGGTGTCTATGAGGCAAGTGGCTATTATGGTTAGGCTTCCTCCTTCTTGGATGTTTCGGGCGGCGCCGAAGAAGCGTTTCGGTGGATAAAGGGCAGCGGGGTCAATACCACCCGAAAGTGTCCTACCGCTTACAGGAACAAGCAGGTTGTAAGCCCTGGTCAAACGTGTTATGCTATCCAAAAGGATTACTACGTCCTTCTTCAACTCCACCAGCCTCTTAGCTCTTTCCAGAGCGAGTTCAGCTACTTTTGTGTGGTTCTCCACGGGGTCATCAAAGGTTGAAGAGACAATCTCAACCCTTGGGTCAACTGAGCGTTCAAAGTCTGTTACTTCTTCTGGGCGCTCTCCTACCAAGACCACCATGAGGTGGATGTCATCGTAATTGGTGGTAATAGCGTTGGCTATGTGCTTAAGGACTGTTGTCTTTCCGGCCTTAGGTGGTGAAACGATTAGGCCACGCTGCCCTCTTCCTATAGGGGCTACTAAATCCAGAAGCCTTGTAGTCAAGATATCTGGTTTGGTTTCCAGGCGTATCTGCTTGTTGGGGAAGATAGGGGTAAGCTCATCAAAGTGGGGGCGGGTTTTGGCCAATTCGGCATCCATGCCGTTTACCGCTTCTACTTTGATTATGCTGAAGTACCTTTCGGTTTCCTTTGGTGGGCGGACGTGGCCTATCACGAAGTCCCCAGGTCTCAGAGCGAACCGCTTTATTTGTGAAGAGGAGATGTAAATATCTTCAGGACCTGGGAGGAGGTGGTCGGAACGGAGGAAGCCGTGGCCTTCGGGCATGATATCAAGGATACCGCCGCCGAATATATAGCCTTGTCTTTCGGCGCTGGCCTTTAGGATACGCAAGATGAGCTCGTTCTTTTTGAGTCGGCTGTAGCCTATTACCCCCAGGCTCTTAGCTATATCCTGGAGTTCGGACAAGGTTTTACTTTCCAGTTCAGCCACAGAGAAGTCTGGGGGGAGCAGTTCTACCTGTTGTTCAAACTCCAACACTTTTCCACCTCTCCGCAAGAAATTTTTAAAAGGAGGCTACTTTGCAAAAGGGGCATTGTTTGTTTCCTGAGGCTTTAAAAATTTTCTCATAGAGCGGGCGACGGGATTCGAACCCGCGACCTTCTCCTTGGGAGGGAGACGTGCTACCTCTGCACCACGCCCGCTTGAAAGCCCTCGGTCGGACTCGAACCGACAACCCGGCGCTTACAAGGCGCCTGCGCTACCGATTGCGCCACGAGGGCCTTTAGCCGCCCATCGGACTCGAACCGATAACCTGGCGCTTACGAGGCGCCCGCTCTACCGGTTGAGCTAGGGCGGCTCGCCATGGAGCCGAGGGGAGTCGAACCCCTGACCTCGTCAATGCCATTGACGCGCTCTCCCAGCTGCGATACCGCCCCCTCCTTTCCAGGCGGCCAGCGGGGCTTCAACCACCAACCCTCCGCCCCCCCCAACATTGCTCCACCGTTTTGCCTCGGGACCTCCTCTCAACTTCGCAGAGTCGACACGCG
>CAZPWR010000443.1:0-2023 GCA_964590555.1 uncultured Anaerolineae bacterium
AGGGGGCGAAGCCCCCTCCCGGGGGAAGCGGGGGTGTCCCCCCCAACTCCCCGTACCCCCTCTGCGTGGGGGGTAAAAACGGGGGTGGGAAACCACATAAACCCTCCTGCTAAGTAGCAGGGTTACCTTATGCTCTCCGCCTCATCCCGCGGCCAAAAACAACCACCCCGCCGGGAAACACACCCGCACCTTTCTTGCCCTGTAGCCTTTGAAGTGCTAAAATAAAAATAGCGAATTCGCAAGGGGGTTAACAATGCTAAAATTGTGGTTGGTAATTAGCCTTTATATTTTTTGGCTTTTTCAATTCCCCCCTCCTCCCCCTCTCCCCACGCCTACTCCATCGCCAACTCCGACCGGGCTACCACCTACCCCTACCCCAACTCCGACTGGATTGCCCGCTCCCCCCACCCCTGCCTTCACTCCTGCGCCAGGGCCCCTGTGCCTTGCTGCAGTTGAAGGTAATGTCCAAGATGCCCAAACAGGTGCACTAATTCAGGGAATTGTGGTAGAATTAAAAGGGGATGGATGGAAAGTTCAAACGGCTACTGGCTCCGACGGAGTTTTCAGACTCTACGGCCTTTGCTACGGCGTAGGAGAAATTGCTCTGCCGGGGTTCACAGTGGTGGAGGGGGAAACTAAGGTTTTTCTGGACGGTAAAAGCACTGTGAGGGTAAATTTAAAGGTTAAAAGCATGGGAACAGTCCCGACGCCCACTCCCGGAAGGACTCAAGCTTTACCTAAAACAGGCAATGCCTTGTTGACAATAGCTATAGGCCTTGCTTTTGGGATTCTGGCTATGGCCATAAACAGGCTCCGCCACTTCGTCAGGAGGTCAAGCTAATGAGGGGAAGACTTTTGCTGCTGATCGGAATACTTTTGTCCTTGGGTTCAGGATGCCTGGTATTCTTCCTAATGAGCCGGCAAGCTCAGCAACCGACCCAAATCCCTACCCGTAAAGTTATCGTAGCCGTCCAAGATTTGCCTGCAGGCACCCCCATCGTCCCCGATGCCATTACCTTTATGGACAAGCCCATTAATGAGGTCCCAGCTGATGCTGTCTCTTCCCCGGAAAAACTCAGGGGAAAGGTAGCGGCTGTGGACATTTACCGTGGGGATATCATAACCACAGACATGCTCACCACTAAAGAAAAAATCCTCCAGGAAAAGCCCATATCCCTGATACCGCCTGGCAAAGTCGCTTTCACAATTAAAGTGGATGAACTTTCTTCCGTAGCCTATTCCATACAGCCTGGGGACTACGTAGATGTTTTGGTCGGGATTGACTTCGTGGATGTGCAGAGGGAAACGCAGTGCCAGTTCCCATGCCCTGAGGGTTTCACCGGGGAGCAAATTCCAAGGCACGTTACTCAACTGACCATCCAAAATGCTCAGGTCCTGAACGTAGGCCTGAGGACCGCGCCCCCTATTACCACGGGGGAAGGCGCTTCTCCTGCTGAAACCCAGGAGGCCCAAACAACGCCCCAACCAATCTCTTATAGCTACGTAACCCTACTTCTATCTCAACAGGACGCCCTCGTCCTCAAGTATTTAAGGGAGATAGGGGCGATTATAGATTTAGCCCTCCGCAACCCTGATGATAAAAGCGTAGTTTCCACTGAAGCCGTCACTATAGAATACATCCTTCGCCGCTTCAACATCCCAATCCCACCCAAATTGGACCAGACTTACAAATACAGAGTTGGGGAGCAGCTGAGATGAGCATAAAGGTCCTTATCGTTGATGACATACCGCAAACCCGGGAGAACCTGCGGAAGCTCCTTTCCCTTGAGCCGGATATAGAGATAGTGGGAATGGCTGCAACGGGGGAAGAAGGTATAGAACTGGCCCGCAAACTTCGCCCCGATATAGTCCTTATGGACATAAACCTTCCGGGGATGGACGGGATAACAGCTACCGAGTTCATCTCCCGTGATGTGCCGGAAGCCCAAGTAATAATGATTTCGGTTCAGGGTGAGCCTGCCTACATGCGTCGTGCCATGCTGGCAGGCGCCCGAGAGTTCCT
>CAZPWR010000444.1:0-5575 GCA_964590555.1 uncultured Anaerolineae bacterium
GCCCGCTCCTCCTCTCGGTGGGGCGGCTAGCCGCGCGAGCCCCTGCGGTTTACGGGCGGAGGGTGCGGCGGGCCCGCAGCCCCTACGAACGCTACCCGCCCCGTGACCTTTTCCTGGCGGTTTGGCTGGCCGGCGAAGCCCGACCTACCCCCGGGGGCCCCAAGCCCCTTCCCGGTCCCCCCCCCAGGCGCGCGCCAGCCGTTGGGCAACAAAGTATTCCCTGAAAGTGGTATGGGCAAAAGCCAGGTAGCCGTTCAGGCGCACCAACAGGCCCATCTTTTCCCGCAGGAGCACAAGGTCAGTTTCCGCAAGTTGCAAGTCCAGGCCATTGTGCAGGTGCCAAGCTACCTCCTCCAATAATTGCAGAGCGTGCCCTTTTTGGTCCAGTGGTGCACCCCGCCGCACCGCCCGCTCCCAGGTCTCGTCTATCCAACGCTGGTATAACTCCGCCCGGTTGCGGGCAATTTCGCCGGTTGCGGCATACACCTCAGCGCTCAGGCGCAGGATAAGAGGGTTATCCATTATCCTCCGCAGGGCCGGTTGGGCACGCGTCCCCTCCAGCAGACGGTCAGCATGCTTCTCAGCCTCAGGCTTCCATTCTGGCTTCAGTGCGGCCAGCCATCCCATTAGGTAGGGCCGCAACTCTTCTGGCTCCTCAAAGGGCTTGAGGGTGTATTCTTTGAAATCCGCGCCCAACGGGGTATATCCGGCGGTGCGGGAGGCTATCACTATACGGCACTCCTTCCCACTGGGCGAGCGGGCAAAGCGGACAATCTCCTCCCGCACTGCGGGGCGCAGGGAGTCGGGCACTTCGTCCAGTCCATCCAGCAGAACCAGGAGGCGGCCTTCATCTCGCCAGCTGTTCACCAGCTTGGTGGCCACTTCCGGCTCTTTTCGGAGGAACTCATTGACTTCCAAGGCCAGAGCTCGTTCCAGCGTAGGGCCGGGGGCAGAAAGCTGTTCAGCGTAGGCTGGGAGGTTCAGCAGGATAGGGATGCGCTCCTCGTCCAATTTCAGGCGCTCAGCAGCCCAATGAGGAGTTGCAAAACAGAGGGCGATGAAATTGCAGAGTGGTGCTCTTGCCTGCGCCTGGCTCACCCAGTATGACCAGGTGGCAGGCCTCGCTCAGCGCTTAGGATAGAGGCACAGGATCGGGTGGTTTCTCCGGCTGGAGTGATGCTTGGGCATGCTCCAACCGTTCCGGCAGGGGAGGTAGGTCAGGGCGGGGCTCCAAGGGGCGGCGCTTCGGTTCAGCGACGGCTTCCAGCATCACGAAGACATCAGTTAGCGGGATTTGGGCATCGCCGGCGCGCAGGGTGGCCCACTCTGAGGCAGCAGCACTCAGATACTCCCTGGTCAGGTCATCCATCATGCTTGTTTCCCGCTCCTCCGCTTAGGTAAAGCCTCGGCCGGGGCGTGCCGAAGCAGCGCTGTGGCTACAAGGACAGCGGAGGGGCTTTAATCGCTGAGGGCTTCTTTGACTGTCTCGTAAAGTTCCTTAGCCCCCAAATCCTTGAGCCTGTAGCATGGGCCACCAAGAGCTTCCGCTATTTCTTTGGCCAGCCCTCGGTCAAAGGCTTGAAATTCCAAGTTTATCACTACCGAATGGACCCCATCCTGGCGTATGGCTTCGGCGATTTTGAGGGCTTCTTTGTGAGGGTGCATGGTGCCCATGGAGACGTTGGCCGCTCCATCAGTAAGGAGGATGAGCAGAGGTCGCAGTTCGGGGTGCTTTAGCCTTTCCAACTTTAGGACTTTGCGGGCAAGGTACAACCCGCTGGAGAGAGGGGTTTTGCCTCCTATGGGTATATCTTTCAAGGCCCGCTGGGCCAGGTCTATGCTCGTGGTTGGGGGGAGGACAAGGCGTGCCTCTTGCTTCTGGAAGACTATGAGGCCGACTCTGTCTCGCCTTCTGTAGGCATCTTGGAGGAGGGACATGACTGCTCCTTTGGCGGCCTTCATCCTTTCGGAGGCAGCCATGGACCAGCTTGCATCCACCACGAATAACACAAGGTTAGAGGCCCTGCGCACCCGGATTTTCTTCATCAGGTCCGATAGGGTAATGGTTATGGCGGTATCGCCTTTGGGGCGGGAAAGCTGGTAAGGGGCAGCGCAGCGGACGGTGGCATCAAAGGCTATGTCTGTGGTGGGTGTTTCAGCGGGACGGCTGCGGATGTATCGGCCACGCTTGCGGGTTGTTATTGTGTAGCTGCGTTTGCCCGCTATTTTGCGAGTAAGCCGGTCCAATGGCGTGCTTAGGAGTTTGGGCTTAAAGGTTTCCCCAACCGGGACAGGGTGGTCGGGGGAGCGAGCTTTGAGGCCCAGCGGCTCGGTTTTGTAGCCTTTCATCAGCTGGCCTGAAGGCTGTAAATGGGTTTGGCCTTCACCCTCCCCTTCTTCCTTTTCTTTACTGGTTTTTTTCGTTTCCCCCGCTTCCTCGCTTCCCCCGTTGCGGAGGACGAAAAGCTCTTGGGAGAGCTCTTTGAGAGCCACCCCGAGCTCTTCGGAGGTAATCCCACCTTCTTGGAATGGGTGTTTGCGCAAGCGGTGGGGCAGAGCCAGCTCAGCAGCGGTCAGGATATCTTCATCAGTGATTTGGAGGCGGCCGCGGAAAGCGGCGTGGGCTATGGCTGTCTTTAGGATTACGATGTCGGCCCGGTGGCCGTCAACTTGGAAGGAGGAGGTAAGCCTGGCAATGGTGTAAAGGTCGGTATCGGTGTAAGTCACTTTAGGGAGAATTTCCCTGGCTCTGGCTATTTCCTGGGATAGGCGCTTTTCCTTAGGCTCCCATTTCTTCCTGAAGCCTTCCGGGTCCCGCTCAAACTCCACAGTCCTCTTTACAATCTCTACCCTGAGTTCAGGGTCTGTTATGCCCTTTATTTCTACGCAGAGGGCGAATCGGTCCAGTAGCTGTGGCCTCAGTTCTCCCTCTTCCGGGTTCATTGTGCCAACCAGGATAAAGCGAGCGGGGTGGGAGAAGGAGATCCCTTCCCTTTCCACCACATTTACCCCCATGGCTGCGGAGTCCAAGAGGAGGTCAACAACGTGGTCGTCCAAGAGGTTGACTTCATCCACGTAGAGGAGGCCGCGGTTGGCAGCAGCTAAAACTCCTGGTTGGAAGCGGCGTTCCCCACGTTTTATGGCGGCCTCAATGTCTAAAGTGCCCACAACCCTGTCTTCGGTTGCGCTTACGGGCAAATCCACAAAGCGCGTCTTCCGCCAGGCGATGGGGAGCTTTTCCCCTTTGGCCACCCTTTCTTTGCAGAAGTCGCACATGCTCTCGTGGTTATCGGGGTCGCAGTTGAAGGGGCAATCGGCTACGACTTTGATTTCGGGCAAGAGGTAAGCGAGGGCTCTGGCGGCAGTGGATTTAGCGGTCCCCCTTTCCCCCCGGATTAGGACACCGCCTATCTGAGGGTTTATGGCGTTGAGGATGAGGGCCAGTTTCATCTTCTCTTGGCCTACGATTGCGGTGAACGGGAATATTACAGCCATGCTTCCTCCACAACCCTGGCAAGTTATAATTCAGCGGCTTCGGCCTTAGCTGGGGCCAAGCTCAGCTCGCTTTTTCGTTCAAATGTAAGCTCCTGTTTCTCTTCATCAAAGTCCACCAGGATTACATCGCCGAACTGGAAATCACCTCGGAGGAGCCGCTTAGCCAATGGGTTTTCCAGGAATTTCTGCATAGCCCGGCGCAGCGGCCGAGCGCCGAAGTTCGGGTCATAGCCTTTATCGGCAAGCCACTCCCGAGCTTTCTCGGTGAGCTCCAGGGTAAGCCCTTGCTCCTTAAGCCTTTGGTTTATCTCCCTAAGCTGGAGGTCTACGATCTGCTTCACCTGCTCCTTAGTTAGGGCGTGGAAGACGATGATTTCGTCAATGCGGTTGAGGAATTCGGGCCTGAAGGTGGCCTTGAGGTGAGCTTCTATTTCTCGCCTTAGCTCTTTCTCCTCAGGGGTTAATTCCTCGGAGCGCAGGAACCCAAGGGTACCGCTGCGGTAAGCGTGCCTTGTCCCGATGTTAGAAGTCATGATGATGACGGTGTTTCGGAAGTCAACCGTCCGGCCGTGGCCATCGGTCAAGCGGCCTTCGTCCAGGACTTGTAGGAGGGTGTTCCAGACATCGGGGTGGGCCTTCTCCACTTCGTCAAAGAGGATGACTCTGTACGGCCGACGGCGGACGGCTTCGGTAAGTTGTCCGCCCTCTTCGTAGCCGACATAGCCAGGAGGAGCCCCGATCAAGCGGGATACGGTGTGGCGTTCTTGGTATTCGCTCATGTCAATCCGGACGAGGGCGTCTTCGTCGTCAAACAGGAACCAGGCCAAGGCCTTAGCCAGCTCGGTCTTTCCGACCCCTGATGGCCCAAGGAAGATGAAAGTGCTTATCGGGCGGCGGGGGTCCTTAAGGCCTGAGCGTGCCCTCCTTATGGCATCGGCCACAGCAGATATGGCCTCATCCTGACCTACTATGCGCTGGTGGAGGTATTCCTCCATCCGGAGGAGCTTCTGGGCTTCGCTTTCCATCAGGTTGGTCACGGGTATGCCGGTCCAGCCGGATATTACTTCGGCCACATCTTTCTGGTCTACGATTTCATCTATCCCTGCTTCCTTCCTCCATTCATCGTAGCGGCGTTTAAACTCGCCCTCAAGGCGTAGCCTTTCCGACTTCAGCTTAGCGTGCTGCTCAAAGTTCCCGGAGGAGAAGGCCTCTTCCTCTCGGGATTTTAGGCTGTTTATCTTCATCTGCAGCTCTTTCAGCTCCGGAGGGAGGATAAAGGAGGCGATTCGGACCTTAGCCGCTGCTTCGTCCATGAGGTCAACGGCCTTATCTGGTAGGCAGCGGTCGGTTACGTAGCGGTGGGATAGCCTTACAGCGGCTTCCAAGGCTTGGTCGGTAATGATGACGCCGTGGTGTTCTTCGTAGCGTGGGCGCAAGCCCTTAAGCATTTCAATAGCTTCTTCAATGGATGGCTCTTCCACGTAGATAGGGGCAAAGCGGCGCTCAAGGGCGGGGTCCTTTTCAATGAACTTGCGGTAATCGTCAGGGGTAGTAGCTCCGATGCAGCGGAGTTCTCCCCTGGCCAAGGCGGGCTTGAGTATTGTGGCCGCATCCAGTGCTCCCATGGCTCCGCCTGCCCCCACGATGGTGTGGATTTCGTCTATGAAGAGGATGATTTTCCCCTTGGAGCTGACTATTTCTTGGATGGCAGCCTTGAGGCGTTCTTCAAATTCTCCCCTCAGCTTAGTTCCGGCAATCATAGCCCCCAAATCCAGCGAGAGGATCCTTGTGCCTCGGAGGATTTCGGGGACTTCTCCTGCCGCTATTTTCTGGGCCAAGCCTTCCACTATCGCTGTTTTACCTACCCCTGCTTTCCCTATTAGGACGGGGTTGTTCTTTATGCGGCGGCAGAGGACTTGCATTACCCGCATTATCTCCGCTTCGCGCCCTATGACTGGGTCAAGTCTACCTTCCATGGCCATTTTCACAAGGTCTTGGCTGAAGCGTTCCAGGATTTTGTATCGGCTTTCCATTTCCGGATCCAGCACCTTTTGGCCCTTGCGCAGTTCTTTTATGGCTT
>CAZPWR010000445.1:0-7842 GCA_964590555.1 uncultured Anaerolineae bacterium
ATGGGTCTCCGGGCTGGCGGCGCCCCCGAGCGATGCCGTAGCCCCCCTCTCTTGGAGGCCGCAGGATTCCCTCCAAAAAGTTAGGGTCAGCCCGCAAGTGACTGCCAAAAGTTTTGTCGTCCCAGCCGGTGCCCCAACCCACCTGCAGTAGGAAACCACGGGCAGGAATTTTCAGCTCCTTGTAGAATTGCAGAATCCGCTCTGCGCCGGGGACACCGTTGAACCACGCCCGCTCCTCTTCCAGCCGCTGGGCGGTGTGACGGTTGACCACTGCCGGCAAAGCTTGCAGCCAATCTTCCCCCCGCAGCTTAAATTTGTGCCGCTGAGCCCATTCGGAAAAGAGAGCCAGGTCCAGTTTGACGGTGAAGTGGAAGACTGTCTCCGGAGCAACGGCTTCAAGCTCAATAGGCGGCCCCATTGTGCCATCTTTATTTATGACCCGCACGTTAATCAAAATCAGCCGGTCTGTCCCGACCGGTTCGCTATCTCCCACGTGCAAAGCGCGTAAGAAGTCGTGGTTGGGGTCGGTGCCGAAGATGGTGCGTTCGTACTCTCGGGCGGCAAAGCGGGGGTTAGGGTTGAGGCGAGTTCGGTCCGGGCGAAGGCCCAGTTTCTCCCAAGCATGCCAGGCCAGAGCAGTCCGCAGCGCACCCTTGAGGCTGGTGCCGGGAAGGTATGGACGGTCATATGGGTCTTTCCATTGCTCCTGAAGCTGGGCTCCCTCCGCTTGAGAGCGAGGTACACCCCTGATTACGTACCGGAAAAAGGGGCTTCCTTCCTTGAAATCCTGCGGCTTCAGCAATTGAGCGGGCGGGGTTTTCATCAGCAAAGCCAAGACTTTTGGGTCTTCCACGCTCTGGGCCTCCAGGATAGCATCCTCGTTCAGCCGCCAGGTCCGTCCGCCGTAGACAGCGTAGTCGTAAGAGAGGAGCAAATTCCGCCCACTGCCGATGTGGAGTGGGGTTAGGAGCGTAGCCTTAGCTCGGTAGAGGACGTAGTCGGCCATTTCACACCTCCTGGCGATATGAATCCTCTGTTACGCCAGCCCCTACGGCGAAACCGTAGCGCCAGACCGGGTGTGGGAGGTCACCAGCGGGATTGAGATAGCGAGGGCGGACATCGGTAATATCTCCCCAAGGGCCGGAGCCAGCGGTGCGGATTAGGCTTCCCTCTGCTACTAACCAGAGGCGCTGGCGCCGTTGGGATGGGCCCTGGTAAGAGCGGAGCCAGCCCGCTACAGCAGACAAGCGGTAGCCAGGAGATTCAGTCAATGCTGCCGGTAGCTCTTCCCGGCGTGGGTGATAGCGAGAAAGGAGCCACAATAGGCCGCCATCGTTTGGGTCGGGCAAGGATAATTTCTCCGGCTTTTCCTCCCACGAGAACCCGCCATAGCCGATGGTGCGCTCCCCGCCCAGACCGTCGTCAGCCAGGATTGCCAAAGCCGTAAGGAGAGCCTCCCGGAAGGAAGGACCGTTGGCGCTCACCACTCTATCGGGCTGGAGCCAGTGTACGCCGAACCAGAGCCCGCAGTCGGAGGCGAAAGACACCCGCCCGGCATAAAAGATGTTTGAGGCAGAGGAAACCCGGTCCAGGGTGACACGCGGCACCTGTTGAGGAGTGAAAACCGAATGACGACTCAATGCTCGCAAGGGGATGGGCCTACGAGTCTGAGGGTTTATGCGCATATGCTCCGGTAGTCGTTCTACCTCTTCCTTGGTAAGCCAGAAGACCCCGCCTTGCAAAGCGAGACCCTGCGTGGGCTCAGCCTCTCCTTTTGGGAAAAGCCATTCATCCATCTGCTCTCCCTTCAGCATCCGCTGGAAAAGCCCTTCGGAGAGAAAGTTCACCTTTTTCAGGTCCTTAGAACGTTCCCGGAGAGTTTCGGGAGAAAACCAGCGGTCCAGAGGGACTGGCATAGGGAAGAAGCGGACGTCTCCGGCAAAGGGGAAAGCGGAGGTGAGGAGGAACGGCGGGTTTCTTTCCTGGAATGGCCGGGCAAAGCCCTCCGCATCGCCCCCGCTGCGTACGAAGGCATCCACAATGGCAGCGAAGAGAGAGTCCGAAGGGATATGCGTTCCGCTCTCCTCCATGTTGACGCCTCGGACACCGATGTGGAAGCCAGCACGAAAGGTGAGGCGGTAGATGGTAAAGTCGGCCATCGTCCGCCTCCTTTCACGCCAGCCCAAAGGCTTGCTTTACCTTCTTGAGCAGATTGTCCAAGTCGTTCACCAAGTCATCCAGGCAGCCGTACTCTCCCACCTTCTGGGGCGATTTCAGATACTTTTCGCCGACCCGGACGGAGACAGTGATACCCTCCAATTTAACTTTGCCGGAGCCGCGGGAGCCCAGACCGCCCAAGTAGTCGTCCTCAAGGAGCCGGAGCCCTTCTACCAAGGTTCGGAACCTTTCCACATCCTTCTTGGGCTCAGCGATGCTGCCCTTGTCATCCTTTCCCTCATAGATGGAGTATACCAATTCAGCAGGCCCGAAGACTGCACCGGCAGGGACTCGCTCCACGCGGCGGGGGTTGGCAGCAGAAGTCACACGGTCAATGGAAACTTCTGTCTTGATTTCGGTGTAAGGGAGGTCAGTACGAGCTTGCTCAGTAAGGATGCGAGCACTCTCATCCGTCAGGTGGACATCCCGAACGACCAGGCGAGTAGGGGTTGCGAACTCTATTTCTCCAGGAACACCGAAGATTTGGCAGATATCACAGTTAGGATATTTCTCTTTATCTTCTTTCCCGCAACTGTGAATGAAAGTGCCGCCGATGTTGCGGTTCAGGGGGAGGCCACGGTACTTCTCCAGGAGGGAACGGACCTTGCCTTTGAGAGAAGAGCCGGGAATGTAAGGGCGGTTGGTGATGGGGTCACGGATGACGACTTTGTCTACACCGCCGATTTCAATCCCGGTCTCCGAACCACCAATGTGTAGGCCAGTGCAGGCCCGGATGTTAAAGGTCAGGAAAATGCGGCCTTTGAGCTGGATGGTTTTATTCGGCATATCTCACCTCCTTCGGGATTACTCCCCGCCATAAGCTTTGTGGTAAGCCAGGATAGCCTCAAAGAATTCTACAAACCGTTGGAAGTTATCGTCTTGATTGTCTCCAGTCCCCGGCGGTTGGCCTTTTGGACGGGGCTTAGCGTTAATCACAAGGTCCAATGCCGGATCCAGCACTTTGACCAGTTCCCCAACGGCCTTGCCGCGTTCTTTGCGGGCCCTAAAGGCCATCTTGGGTTTGAGCAGGACCAAGCGGCGGAAAGCCCGCTGGCGGTTGGTGCTCCACTCCGCCTGAATCAGGCGGACTTCACCGAAGAGGGTCCGGATTTGATGAGTGGTGAGACCGCTATCCTTCAGGTGCTTTCCCAACCTGTTGGCCCACTCTACCAGCATCTGTGCGCCGTTGGGGTCAGTGATGATAGTGCGCAGGTCTTGATTGCTGGGAGGATTAAAGGTTGCTCCTTTCGGTTGTTGTGTCATATCTCACCTCCTGGTATGATTTTGAGGCCTGGCCGTAAACGACCAGGCTTAAGCTTGAAGGGACGCTGAAGCGCCCCATTTCAGCACCTCCGGCCTTATAAGCCAGACCGTTAACTGAGTCTGGCAAGCAATGTAAACGACCAGCCACCAGCATTGGATGAAGGGCGCTTTTAGCGCCCTTAGCTATGTGAGCCGGACCGTTGACGGTCCGGCAGGCCAGGGGAGTCTTCAACCTCCTCCGCCCGTTCCAGCACCGCAATGATTGTTCCCTTGCGGTGATGCTCCTTCTGCTTCTCCACATACTCCACCACTCGTGGTAAGTATCTCTCTCCAAACGAGAGGACCCCGTACCCTCGCTGCCAGACCAAAGGGGATTCCATCCGAATGGATGCGTGATGGTTGATATAATGAGCGCTGGCTCCTTTCACTTCGCCTATGAATACAGCAACGCTCAGTTTGGGTGGAATGGCCGCTACAATGTGGACGTGGTCCTCCATCCCGTTCACAGTATAGATGATAGCTCCTAATGCCCGCCCTTTCTCCGCGATGTATCCCCAAAGGTATGGCTCTATATCCACCCCGATGACCGGTTCCCGATTTCGGGTGGCAAAAACTATGTGATAAAAAAGCCTCCAGTATGGCATTCTTGCCCCCGATTCTGCCTGGCCGTAAACGACCAGGCTTAGGTTAAGGAAGGACGCTAAAGCGCCCTATTTGTACATACAACTTACTCTCTCTCCCTCCCCAGTAGCTCCGCCCATCGGGCAGCTAAGCCAATCCACTCTATGGCCCGGAAGTTTTCGCCATGGAGCTTCTCTGCTAACTTTTCCACTTTGCTGGCTGCTTCCGGCTGCTCCTTCTCCAACCGCCGGGCCATCCTCTTAAGGAAATAATACCCACGCCAAATCCAAGGGCCGTAGTAGGTCTGAACTGCTCCGGCCAAATTTCGGTCTTCCCCAACTCGGGCCCGCCTTTCGGCAACCTCTTGATGCAGCTCCCGGAGGCGAATCAGCATCTGGAGCAAGGCCCTGGGAGCACCTTCCCCACCCTCCTCTTGCGGAGCGGTTAACCTGAACAGAAGGTGAGCCAAGCTATGAACGGTGTCCATACGCTCTACGCAGTCCTCCGTACCGAAACGGCACCACGGTAGAGCCTGCCCCAAGAAGGAGATGGCATCTTTCTCTCCTTTCCGCCCATCTTCCTCCCAGCGCAACCCCTTTGCCTGATGCTCAGCTCTTCCGGCTTCCTCCGCTGCCTGATAGAGTGGATACTTAGCACCGATTAAGGCGATTCCAGCACTGGTATGGACTCCCGGATGGCCAGCCACAAAGCGGGAAAAGTCCGCCCGAATCGCCCGCGCCAGTTCCACAACCGCATCCCAAGAGCCTACGAAGAAGAGGTCATCCCCACCGGAGTAGATGGAGTAGAGGCGATCGTGGCCTTTCTCATCCTTTCCCAACCTTTCGGCCAATACCTCTACCCACCCCTCAAAGAAAAGGCTGATGGCGAAGCTAAGTGCCGCAACGCGGGAAAAACTGGCTTTCCCCCCAAATCCTTCGGCGAAGAGCTTCCCCAGATTGTCTACATCCATCCGCAGGACTCCCAGCCGCTTGATGCCCTTGGACTGATACGCCATCACAGAGAAGTCCTTAACACTTCCTGGCTTGGATAAGTCCTTTATCTTTTCCCGGAATTCCTGATATTCTTCTTCCGTCAAAATCGGGGTCAAATTGACCAGGAACCGGCGGCCGACGACAGTTTTGGGATCAGGCTTCAGGTCTGCCATTGCCTCATCTTTCAGGGCTAAAATCCAGCGTGGCTTGCCATTGCTGGGGACGTCTTTGAGTTCCTTTACTACGCCAGCTTCCATCCCGAAGGCTGCGAGGACCTCCTTCCAGCCGCCTTGGGTTACCTTAAATGGCTTAGCCGGGACGGCCGGATCCCTTTGAACCATCCAAAGGTAACGGGCCCGCCGCAAATCATCCCCAAGCTCTTCATACGAAAGGCAGGGTGGGCACTTGCGGGTATCGTCATCCTTCTTAGTGCCCGGATGCTCCCGCCCGCAGACCTGGCATTCCCTTTCGTCGCTGCCGCCGTGCCCTTCGGGCTGAAACAAGTCAGCCAGTTCACTCCCCAGTTCGGCAAAGCGGCGCTGCTTGGCTTTGTGCAACCGCTGCCCCAGCTCCTCCCACTTCCCAGAGATACGCCCATCGTAGAAGTCGGCAGCGTGGAGGGGGACAAAAGCCAACGCTAAGTAGAGGTCGCCTCGGTGGTGAGCAAGCAGAATGCGGCTTACATCCCGCTGGATTTCTTCAAGGCGAGCTTGGTCGGAGGGGCGGGCGAGCAAGAAGAAGACACCGCCACCTTGGTAGATGAGGTTAGTGATGGGCAAATCCAGCCGCCGGAGGACGTAGCGGGCTACTGCTTCGGTGAGGAGCTGGAGGTAGAAGGAGCGACCTCGCAACGCGCTCGTCGCACCCCGTGCTGTAATGGTGTAGATGAAGTCCTGCACACCGCTGATGTCCCCACCTACCAGTAGGGCAAGCTCTGTCTCCTCCAGCTCTTTGGGCATCGGGGCGGCTTTGCCCTCCCTGCGGGCCTGGAACCACCCTTCCAGCGCACTCAAAATTTGCCCCAGCGTACCCTCGTCCTGCTCCGAAAGGCAGACCGCCAGCCCAGCAGCGATTCGGGCGTGGTCGTAAAGGCTTACGTCCGGGAGGACAGAAGGTATGCACCAGGCATAGCGCTGAAGCAGAAGGAGCAGACTTTCCAAGTAAATAGGCAAATGCTCAGCCTGGGCTTTTCTTAAGCCTTCAGCTTGCTCCTTAAACTTCGCTCCGAGGCCTTTATAGGCCTCACTTATCGCTTCTGTGTCCGCTTTTTCCCGAGGGAAGATGACATCCTCATGCATTTGCAAGGGTTGCAGGGGCCAGTACAGGACCTTCTGAGCCTGTTGGCCATCGGCGATAAGGGAGCAGAAGATGGAGCGAAGTTGGCGGAACTTCTCTTCCTGGGAAGGCTCCTCACCCGTGGATAGATTGTCTGCCAGCGTTAGGATTTTCTTCTCTCGTTCCTCCAGAGGCTTTTCCAGAGGCAACTCCTCAAAACCGGCCAGCTGGGCGAACCTCCCGATGTGCTGAAGTAAACTGGCCAAGGCGATAAAGTAAACGGCGTTCTTCTCTTCCATGAATCAAATCCTCCTGCAGGGATTATCCGCTCAAAGGCATGCCGGCCCGCTTTAAACTTCCTGCGCTGCTTTTTGGTCCAAAGCCTGGACTAAAGCCCAGGCAAAAGCCCAAGCTCGCTCCATAACAGCGGGCTCCATTTTGTCGGGCGTATCGTCTACCCGATGCCAATACGGTTTCTCCCCCCGGCGCCCAATCCCAATTAACGTTATGGCAGGGACGCCAGCCCGCAGCGCATCAGCCATCTCCGTATTGCCACCGGAAAGGCGGGCTGGGAAAGCGCCCCATTCGGGGTGGGCCCGAGCTAATTCCTCCGCCAACGCCGCTAAGCGCGGATCGGCCCGGAAGGGGACGACGATGCCTTCCTTGATCAGCCAGGCTGGCCCATCGCAGCCCAACATCTCAAAAACCAGGGCGACAGGGTTGCGGAACTCGGCTCGGTGACGGGCAAAGAAATCGGCTGCACCGTAGTGTTGGACCTCCTCGCAGCCCGTGCAGACAGCCCAGACGCGAGTGTAGCGCAGGGGGGAATCCCGCAATTCCTCCGCCAGGGTTAGCACTAACCCAGCACCCGTAGCGTTGTCGTTTGCTCCAGGGCTGAACGGGGTCCGATCCGCCTGGAGGCAGAGTGCCAGCAGCAAGATAGCGCAAGCTGCGCCAGGGGTTGAAGCGAGCCAGACCCACTTCCAGCCAAAGGTCATCCCCAGAAGGAAGAGGACAGCCTGGGCCAGGAAAGCGACGAAAGCAATGGCCGTGAACAGGGTATAGGCGGAAACCCAGCGGGGGCTGCGGAAGATGAAGGGAGTGCGGTGGCTATCCACGTGGCCAATGAGGATAAGGTCCTGACGATGCTCCTCCTTTGGCGGGATAATAGCGAAGACGTTCTGGCTCTGACCCTTGGGTATTAACCAGCGCAAGGGGTTATCGTGGAAAGAGAGCTCCAAGAGCTCGGAAGCAAGGGCAGTAAGAGAGAGTAGGGCCGCAATGGCGGCGGTGACCCGCCCTCCCAATGGGTAAAGAAGCCAAGCGGTAAGCATCATTAGAGCGGCGATGAAGTGGGGGTGGTAGATAGAGCGTGCGCTGAGGAAGGACTCCAGATTAGGGTTAAAGCCTAAACGAGCTAACACCTCGTAGCAGTATTCGGAGCTGCGTCGTTCTCCTTCAGTAGCAGAGCCAC
>CAZPWR010000446.1:0-2226 GCA_964590555.1 uncultured Anaerolineae bacterium
AATAGGCCAAGCCGTAAACGGCCTGGCTGAGGTTGCAAAGGGCGCTGGAAGCGCCCTCTCCCCCGGTAGCCGTTCGGGAAAGCGGGTCGCCAGGACGGAGGGGGGCGCTTTAGCGATTCATCTTTGCCCGAGCGGGAAGGCCGGCGGGCCGGCCGTCCAAAATGGTAGGGCCGCCCCTCACAGCCCCTGGCCTCCTTTACCCCCTCGTAAGGGGATTATGTGGGATTTCCCACCCCGTTTGCTGGGAGTTTGCCAAGGTTTTGGGTCCCACTCGTGCGTGGGTTTACCCCCTCGTAGGGGGTTACGGAGGGTTCCCCCCGGGCCGAAGGCCCCAAAAGGCTGATTTCAATCAGCACGAAAACAGGCCCGACAAAACTGGGACACACCCGGGGAATTGTTTTCAGTTGCCAAAAAGCTTGTTGGGTGCTATAATTAACTAAGATTAGGCAGAATAGCCCTTGAGGAAAAGTGGGGTTACCCCACTTTTCTTATTGTCAAGAACTTTAAGGAGTGAGGGCATGAGGAACGAGTTGGTGTTGGCGATTAAGCAACTAAGCGAAGAGAGGAAGCTCCCACCGGATGTAATACTTAAGGTGGCTGAGGATGCCGTGGCCTCAGCTTACAAGAAAGACTACGGGCCAGCCATGAACGTTAGGGCTAAATTAGACCTGAAAACGGGCCAGGTAAAAATCTTCGTGGACAAAACGGTGGTGGAAAAGGTAACTAACCCCAGAACCCAAATTTCTCTGGAAGAGGCCAGAAAGATAAAACCTGAGGTTTCCTTAGGCCAGACAATCTCGGTGGAAGACACGCCACCAGGGTTCGGCCGAATCGCTGCCCAAACGGCAAGGCAGGTTATCCTCCAAAAGATAAAAGAGGCCGAAAAAGAATACGTATACAGCACCCTGAGCGAAAAAGAAGGAGAGCTTATCCTCGGAGTCATCCAAAAGGTTGACCACACTACCGGTAACGTAATCGTTAACATAGACAAGATTGAGGCGGTGATGCCTCCGAAAGAGAGGATTCCCGGCGAGCGGTACCAGGTCCACCAGAAGATGCTTTTCTACATCGTGGAAATATACAAGTCTGGAGCAGGGCCGAGGATAATTCTATCCAGGGCTCACAAAAATTTCTTGAGGCGACTTTTTGAAAGGGAAGTCCCGGAGATCGCCAACGGCTTGGTAGAGATAAAGGCAATAGCCAGAGAGGCCGGTTCCCGCTCCAAAGTAGCCGTCAGGGCTCTCCAGCCAGGTATTGACCCGGTCGGAACCTGCATAGGCATAAGGGGCTTGAGGATACAGAACATCCTCAAGGAGCTCAATGGGGAAAAAGTGGAAGTGGTGGAATGGAGTCCCGACCCAGCGGTTTTTGTGGCTAATGCCATGAGCCCGGCTAAGGTCATAAAAGTAATCTTGCAAAAGGACACGGAGAGCAAAACTAAAACCGCTACGGTCATAGTGCCTGACCACCAACTTTCCTTAGCGATAGGTAAGGAAGGACAGAATGCCAGGCTTGTGGCTAAACTCACCGGCTGGCGCATTGATATAAAAAGCGAAAGCGAGGCCAGGGCTGAAGGACTCCTCGGTGAGGGAGAAGTAAGCAAAGACCTTTTAGCCATAGCTGAAGCTATACTCACCGGCCAAAAGCCAATCCCTGTCCAAAAACCTGAGGAAGCCGAACAGCCTGCCACTGTAACTCAGGAAGCGGTTCCTGAGCTTGCCGCTCCCGCTCAAGAAGAGGCTCCTGCGGAGGTTGAGGAGCAAGAGTCCCTTGCTCCTGAGGCCGAAGAAGAAACCGAAGGGTTCTCCTTGGAATCTTTGCAAGAAGAACTTCTCAAAATAAAGGCCCTTGGCTTAGATGAAGAAGAACCGAAGAGGAGGAAAAGGTAAGGGATATGTCGCCCAAGCATATACCCATGCGCACATGCGTTGGGTGCCGTGAAGTTAAACCCAAGCAAGCCATGATGAGAATTGTTAAGACAACCGATGGGCAGGTAGAAGTGGACCCAAAGGGGAAGAAGCCTGGGCGAGGTGCTTACCTTTGCTTGAAAAGAAGCTGCTGGGAAAAAGCCTTGCGCCACAAAAGCCTGGATTACGCACTTAAAACCGCCATCCCAGCAGAAGTGGAAGAGCAATTGAAGAAGCTGGCCCAGATCATGCCCGAAGAAGAAATTGTGGGGATAACTTGGCAAGAAAAAGAAAAGCTTGTGGCAAGTGCATATAGTGG
>CAZPWR010000447.1:0-1775 GCA_964590555.1 uncultured Anaerolineae bacterium
CTTATGTGGACATCCACAGTGCGTTCATAGGTTTCGTAAGCGTAGCTTTGAATACTCTGCAGGATTTCCAGCCGTGTGAAGACCCTACCGGGATGGCGAGCTAAAAGGCTCAGGATCTCAAATTCGGTAGGTGTAAGTTCCACCGGCTTTCCGGCGACCGTGACTTCCCGCTTCTGCAAGTCAATCTCAATATCGCCCACCCTAAGGGTGGGGGTGAACACTTCCCCTCTGGCTCGGCGCAGAACCGCTTTCACCCTCGCTACCAGCTCTCTCAAAGAGAAAGGTTTAGTGACGTAATCATCAGCTCCCATCTCAAGCCCTAAGACCCGGTCGTTCTCCTCCACCTTTGCTGTAAGCATGATGATAGGGGTGGAAGATTCCTTGCGGATTATCCGCGCCACTTCCAGGCCGTTCATCTCCGGAAGCATTATGTCCAAGATTACAAGGTCAGGCTTTTCGTGGCGGAAGAAGGCGAGCGCTTCCTTGCCAGTATAAGCCTTGAGGACATCAAAGCCTGCCGCTGTCAGGTAATCGGCAACTACTCGGGCTAATTTAACTTCATCCTCCACCAGAAGGATTTTAGCCTTCATCACCCCTCAGGAAGGAGCCTGAGGTAATAGCCTGGCCAGCGCATGGCCCCCTGCACTAAGTGGATGAAGGAGCAAATGGCCAGGGCAAACGGCAAGTAGCCGAGGTAACCAAGAAGCGGCATCTCAAAGACGTGGAGGAAATCAAAGAAGGGCACGGTGTAAACCCACTTGGGCCAGGACCAATAGTTCCAGAATTCCCAGAAGAAAGCGCATATGAGCACCCCTCCAAAGAGCGAGAGGATCGGCCTCCATTCCCCCCGCTGCAGGTAGACCAGTAAGCTCTTGTAACCGGCCATGTAGTTTATGCCTTCCACAATCAGAAAGGGGAAAATCCACAGGAAGGGGAAGAAATAACGGGGCCAAATGAGGAGCATGGCCAAAGTTATAAGCCCCACTGCTATCATGCCCCAGCCCAAGGTGGGGTGTACGGTTATCTTCCAACTTTGGAGGAGAGGCCTCTTTAGGAAAGAGGAAACAAGCTCCGAAGCCTCCAAAACGGCCGGAATTACAGTTGAGAAAGCAAGGGAAGCCAAACAGAAGAATTCCAACGGAGTAAATGACCCTCCTACATAGTGCCAGTTCTGGACCCTGCGGTTCAGGAGTTCAAAGAACCACCAGAAGGGGACCGAAAGGAGGAAAAGGCCGGCAAATCTTGCCGGGTCACGGCTCAGGAGCGAGCTGCCTTTGCGCCGGAAAACGAAAGAATCCAAAACCAGTATCAAGCCAAGCCAAAGAGGGAAGAAGAGCAAGTGAGTTCTGGGACCTGGCAGAAGCCAGTTAAGGGGCCAGCATATGGCCAAAAGCCCAAGTCCTATCCAACCCCAAGCCCTCAACATTTGCGCACCTCATCCACAATTCTCCGCAAGCGCATTGTAGCCTCAAAGATATCAGGCGCACCCATGACCGCAGAGATGACCGCTATCCCCGAAGCCCCAGCGGCAAGGACTTCCTTGGCATTATCCGCATTTATCCCCCCTATGGCCACCACAGGGATATTGACCACGCTCACTATCCTTCTTAGCCCTTCAATGCCAATGGGTTGACCGGCATCAGGCTTAGTAGAAGTGGGGTAAATGCTACCAACTCCTAAGTAATCGGCTCCTTCAGCAGCGTAGAGAAGGGCCTTCTCCACGGTATCAGCCGAGGCACCGATTATCTTTAGCGGCCCCAAAATCTTGCGGGCCA
>CAZPWR010000448.1:0-6671 GCA_964590555.1 uncultured Anaerolineae bacterium
GGCTGGGTCGCCAGAAGCGTTCTCAATAGCCAAACCGTCCGGGGAAAAGACTCTCCCAACCCTTTCCACCGAGTAGTTTATAACATCTTGGGCAAGCTATTTTGCTTCTTCTATGGGCTGGGTGTCTTTAATTTTGATGAAAATGCCCGGAGGATGGTAGAAAGTCTTTTCATGGCGGAAGAGGACTATTTCGTTTCCAACTTCTATTTTCTTATCGCCCACGCCAATGGTCACTAAGCGGATAGGAGGAGCCGAGGCTTCAGCCAAGGCTTGCTTGGCTTCTTCTGAAACGTAAGGGCATTGAGAGAGTTCGGCTTGCTTAGCGGCCAGTTTCATGGCAAAGGCAAGGCAGGTTGGGAAGCCGCATTCTTTGCAGTTTGTCTTGGGCAAGAGCTTATATATTTGCAATCCTGTCAGCGCCATCTTTCCGCTCCTCTTTTGGGATTAAATGATTTTGCCCTCTTTGAGGGCCAAGAAGAGAAGCACCAACCCCACTAAAATGTAGACCACAGTGCCCACAAGCCTTTTTCGGCGCACAAGGTATTTTTGATAAGGAGTAATTATGGGCACTGGAGGTTTACCCCATACCAGGTCAGGCTTGAAAAGCCCCAGTATGGCTGTTGCTATGAAAAAAATAGCTCCGAGAAGGGTCAGGTAAAACTTCACGGTTTATTCATCAACTTCTGTATTTCCTGCTTAACCAAAGCAATGGTCTTGGGGTGCCTTAAACTCACAATATCAGCACCGGCGTGGAGGAGGGTTGTAGCGGTTATAGCTTCCCACAATATAGCCCTCCTCTCCCAATCACCCCAAGCCTCAGGGACCCCTTCGCCGACTTTGGACTCCTTTTGTCGCCAGGATTCTTCCCCTGTGAAACAAATCATTGGCAGTTGGACCATAGGATCCCCTTGGAGGGCAGCGATTCGGAGCCTTTCCATCACCGAGTAAGTGTATTCAAGGCCGTAGCCCAAAGCGCCTGTGGTGGGGTCCATAAGGACGCGGTCCAAAGGCATGTTCATATCGCTTATAAGGATATTGAGCTGCTTGGCCAAGTTAACGTCAATTGGAGTGCTGGCGATTACCAAGTGGTTGTTGGCGAGGGCGGCGGCTACAATGGTGCGGTAGTTTTTATCCTCACAAAGGCCCAAAGCAATGCGTTCCCCGGCTGTTTTGTCCGCTACGGCCGTTAAAAGTTCGTTATCCCTTTCTGGCTGGCCTGGCCCTCTTACGATCAAAGGCAGGCCAGTTGCTTCCAAGACCCTTTGGACGATTGTAGTTGCTTCTTGGGGCGGATAAGGTTGATCGTTGGAGTCTAAGCCTGTCAGCCTTATCATTATGATGTCGGCTCCTGCTTCCTCGGCTTTAGCTGCCCACAAGGCGGGGTCGCTCATCACCTTTTCCCCCCAGGCTTGGATGAGGAGCGGGGACCAATCGGCCGGGAATTTGTCCGTTATTTCTACGGCGATGGCTGGGGGGTTGGGAATTTCTCCCTCAAAATGAAGGAAAGGGAGGGTTGTCTCGCCACCGACGGTTACCGTCTTCTTGCGAGTCCCTCCTTGCTCCTTAGTAGCTCCCAGAGTCACTTCGCGGATTTTGCCGGTGAATGTTTCCTTGGGGATTTCCACGGTCACAGGCATTGTAATCCTCCCTTCTCTGTTTTTGGCTTAGTTAAGTATATCACAAAATAGGTTTTTGGGGCAAATAGCCTTTCAAGGGGCGCGGGCTAAGGTTAAGCCCCAGATTCTTCCAGCTCGGGCTTGCTTTAAGGCAAATCCGCATTCTTCAAGGGTTGCACCGGTGGTGCAGACATCGTCCACCAGAATTAAATCTTTCCCTGCCACTTTCAACGGGTCCGCTCGGAAGGCCCCTTTCACGTTCTCTTTCCTCTCCAGAGCGCTAAGTCCAACTTGAGGGCGGGTATAACGGATGCGTTCAAGAGCCCCGTTGAGGAGAGGGATGCCTAGTTTTTTGCTCAGGTTTTCGGCAAGTAAAGCTGATTGGTTGTATCCCCTCTCGTGCAGGCGTTGGGGGTGGAGGGGAACTGGGATTATGGCATCGGCTTTCAGATGGTTTTGGGAGAGCCAAGAGGCCATAAGTTCAGCCAAGGGGTAAGCTAAAGCCGTCCTTCCCCGATACTTAAGCAAGTGAACGGCCTTTTGGATTGGCCCTTCAAAGTAGGCTACGGAGATAATCCCTTCCAAAGCGTGGGGTTCGTTAGCGCAGGAAGGGCATGTTCCCCACTGCGGCTGTGGTTTTCCACAAAAAGGGCAATAAGGTTCTTTTAAGAACGGGATTGCCTTTAGGCAGCTATCGCAAAGCCACTTTCCCCATGAGCCACATCCTACGCACCTTGGGGGGAAGAGCAGGTCCAAGAATGCTTCCAAAAGCCAATGCATTTCAGAAACCAAAAGCTCCTCTAAACGTAGTAGAGTTTTTAATGATGATAACGCCGGGGCCGAGAAGGACTATTAGTATTGAAGGGAAAACGAAGAAGATCAACGCTACAATCATTTTAATAGGGGCTTGCCGTGCCTGTTCTTCGGCTCTCTGACGGCGGCGGATGCGCATGTAGTTGGATTGAACTCTCATGACATTAGCCATGCTGGCGCCCATTTCCTCGGCTTGGATTATGGAGGCCACAAAGCTCGTAAATTCAGGCAGGTCAACCCTGGCGGCCATGTCTCGCAAGGCTTCGTGCCTTCCCTTCCCATACCTCACTTCCCCGAGGAATCTGGCAAACTCTTTGGCCAACTCGTTATCCCACTTCTCCACCACCCTGGCCAGGGCTAAGTCAAAACCGAGGCCTGCTTCAACGCTTACGGTTATCAAGTCCATAGCATCAGGCAAGGCCTTTAAGATTTCCTTCTTCCTAGCTTTTACCCTCTGGCCAAGCCATATAGAAGGTAGGGTAAAGCCGAGGAAACCCATAAGTAGAGCAAAGCCCAACCCTTTAGCCGTTGCTACTTTTGCTACGCTTGTGAGAAGGAAGCCTGCAATTCCCAAGATAGTTCCTGCTAAGACCCTGAAGCCTATGAATTCCGTAGCAGTCCAGTTGTAGGGATTACCGGCTCTTTCCAGATTTTTGGTCGTTTCTTTAAGCAAGGATTGGGGGGTGAAGCGTGTAACGGTCTTGGCCAAGTTACGTAACAGGGGCTTAACTACGCGCTCGCTAAAGGGTTGGGAAAGCTCTATCTCTTCCAGAGTTAAGGGCCTCGCTCCGTATTCTTCCAGGCGTTCCTGGATTGTAGCCGTAGTGGTGGCCATGGAGTAAAGGCCCAGGAAGAAAATCAGCACCCCGATGGTTATGCCTAAAGCCACCAAGATAGGCAAAAAGTTCGCCATCGTCCCCTCCTAAATTTCTATTTGGGTCACTTTCCTTATGAAGAAAAAGCCGAAGACCATCATGAAACCGCCAATCCCGAGTAGTATAAGCCCACAAGGGTCGGTGAAGAGGTTGGAGATGTATGCCCTGTTTATGAGGTAGATTATGAGGGCCAAACCGAACGGCAAGAAGCCTATGATGTAGCCAGTAAGCCTCTGTTGGGAGGTGAGAGCTCTTATTTCGCCCAAAATCCTCACCCTCTCCCGAATGGTCTCGTTTATGGTGTCAAGAATTTCGGCCAGGTTCCCACCTACCTCGTGCTGGATAATTATGGCCGTAACCATAAGGTCAAGGTCTTCACTCTTAACCCTCCTGACCATGTTATTGAGGGCTTGCGGGATTGAAAGGCCAATCCCTACTTCATACACTACCCGGCCGAATTCTTCTGAGATAGGTGGAGGCATCTCCTTGGCCACGTTTTCCATAGCTTGGAGGAGGCTGTTGCCAGCGCGTAGGGAGTTAGCTATAAACGTTATGGCATCGGCCAATTGGTTGTTGAAGGCTTTGAGGCGCCTTTGCTGAACTGTTTTAACATAAAAGCGAGGAAGGAAGAACCCAACAACAGCCCCCGCAAGTCCCATGATTGCAGAGCGGTAGTAAAGGAGGTAAGCCAGAAGACCAACCCCTAAGGTGCTTAAGAGGGTGAAAGTCAAGAATTCGGATACGGTTAATTTGAGGTTGGCGCTTGCCAGCTCGCGGGCAATCCCCTCGCCGAAGGAAGTCCGCCGTAATATTCCATCAAGCCCGCTTATAACTGGCCTTTCCGGTCTTCTGGCTTGAGCTGGCCTTTGGGCAACCTCGCGCACTGCGAAGCGATCAAGCCGTTCTTCTATAGCTCTGGCTGGAGCCGAAACCATCTGGGCCAGCCCCCAGAAGATTAAGATTATCCCCAAACTCAGGGAAAAAGCTGCAGCAAGCGCCAATCCCATCCTTTACCTCCTTACCCCCACCTTAATTCCAAATATGTCCGGCGGAAGGTAAATCCCAGCGGCCTCAATCTTGTCCATGAACTTGGGCCTTATGCCTGTGGGCCTAAGCCTCCCTATTATCTTGCCGTTCTCTATGCCCATCTGCTCAAAGACGAAAATGTCTTGCAATACTATCGTGTCCCCTTCCATCCCTTGGACTTCAGTTATCTGGACCACTTTACGGGAGCCGTCCCGCAGCCTTTCCATGTGGATTATGAGGTCCAAAGCTGAGGCTATCTGTTGGCGTATGGCTTTTACTGGAATCTCCATCCCGGCCATCAGGACCATAGTTTCAAGGCGTGATAGGGCATCCCTTGGGGAGTTGGCGTGGAGGGTGGTAAGGGAACCGTCGTGGCCGGTGTTCATGGCCTGGAGCATGTCCAAGGCCTCACCACCGCGCACCTCTCCCACGATTATCCTATCCGGCCTCATCCGGAGAGCGTTTATCACCAAATCCCGCATTGTGACCTCGCCCTTGCCCTCAATGTTGGGTGGGCGGGTCTCCAGGGTTACCACATGCTCCTGACGGAGCTGAAGCTCGGCTGCGTTTTCTATGGTTATGATGCGCTCATCGTTGGGGATGAAGCCTGAAAGGACATTGAGGAAAGTGGTCTTTCCGGAGCCTGTCCCTCCCGATATCACGATGTTAAGCCGGGCTATAACGCAAGCTTTGAGGAACTCTATCGCTTCGGGGGTTATGGTTCCTAATTCAATTAGCTTTTCCACCGTAAGTGGTTTTTTGGCAAATTTTCGGATGGTGAGCACTGGCCCGATGAGCGAAAGGGGAGGGATTATGACGTTCACTCGGGAGCCATCGGGGAGGCGAGCGTCCATGTAGGGACAGCTCTCATCCACCCTCCTGCCCAGAGGGGCCAGAATCCGGTCTATTATCCGCATAAGGTGCTCGCTGTCCCTAAAGGTGATGTTTGTCTTCTCAATCTTTCCGCCCCGTTCAATGTAGACCTTGTAGGGGCCATTAACCATGATTTCGTTTATTGTGTCATCGTCAAGTAAGGGCTGGATCGGCCCATACCCCAAAATTTCGTCCAAAAGCTGGTTGAAAATTCGGTCCCGTTCAATGCGGCTCAGGAATATGTGCTCTTCGGTCAAGACTTCGTTCAATATTCTATCTACTTTCGCCCGCACTTCGGCTTCGTTTATTTCAGCCTTGGTTAGGTCTACTTCTGAGAGCAGTTTTTCCTGCAACTTGCGGAAAATTAAAGAGAATTTGTCGGTTTCAATTGGCGGCCGGACGAGTTTTTTGGTCTCTGTTGGCTTTTCTCGTTCTATGTTCTCAATCCGCTTAAGAAGCGACATAGACTCCTCCTTTCTGCTGGATTTTGCCTGCTAACTTTGAAATCCCTTCCGAGAAAGCCGACCCCCTTTCAGCGGAGTATATCGGTATACCCCGGTTAACTGAGAGGAGGATTCTTGCTTCATCGTTGGGGATGACGGCTTCAATTGGATGTTTCAGGCTGGCTTGGATGTCCCTGGCGCTTATCCCACTGCGCCTATCATCTTTGTTGAGGACGAGAAGGACGTTGTTGGTTGGGTATTTGAGGACTTCCAGGACTTGGAAGAAGAGCTTTGCCCCCTTTATGGCCGTAAGCTCTGGGGTTATTATGAGCAAGATGAAGTCGCTTTCCTCCAAAGCCGTTATGGTTAAATCGTTCAGGAAGCTCGTGCAGTCCACAATGACGTAGTCAAAGTTGCTTTTGAGGACGGCCAAGACCTTTTTGACAAGTTCAGGGGTTACATAATCGGCCATCTCAGGGCGAGGAGGGGCCAGGAGGATTTTAACTCCTGATGGGTGAGCAAGCATTGCCCCGGTCACTGTTTCTTCGTCCAAGGCCATGTTTTCAGACACAAGGTCAGCGATGTTGCGGCGAGGTTGTAAGTTGAAGATTACATCTTGGCTTCCGAATTGAAGGTTCAGGTCCACAAGGGCTACGCGAGAACTTCCCCCTGAGCTAAGAGCGACTGCCAAGTTAGCAGCTATGGTGCTGGTCCCTACTCCCCCTTTAGGGCTAAAGGCAGAGATTATTTTGCCTTCCTTTTTCGGTTTTTCCTTCTCCGCTACCGCTGGTTGTTTAACCGGAGCTATTACTGGGCGAGTTTTCCCCAGCTCGTAAACTCGCTTAATGGCCGATTTAAGCTCATCGCTGGAGAAAGGCTTTATCAGGAACTCTCGGGCGCCTGCCAGCATGGCACGACGCATGTAGGCAGGCTCACCCTGAACCGAAATCATTATTACTTGGGCTTCCGGCACATCACGGGAGATGAACTCGGTAGCTGTTATCCCGTCCATCCCCGGAAGGTTT
>CAZPWR010000449.1:0-1943 GCA_964590555.1 uncultured Anaerolineae bacterium
GGGGTTCAGGGGCCCACTCGTGGGCGGGCCGTAGGGGGGCAGCTTAACCCCCTTTTATCCCTTGCGGAAAGTCATTGCGAGGTAGCGCAAGCCCCTTCGGGGCTCGCAATGACGTTCAGAACCATAACTGCATTCTGGCCGAAGGCCAAAGGAGGCCAATTTCAATCGGCATAAGAAGGAATAACAAAAGCGTCCTGCCCGCCGGTAGGGAGGCGGGTAAGATCCTGCCAGCGGTAAAGGCCTATCTCTATTTTATGCCAGCCCCCGGAGATGTCTAAGACCCGCTCATCCCGATAAGTGCGGCCTGGGACCCAGGAAGAAGTGCCCATTTTCGTAAGCCAGAAAGGTGGGCCATCGTTCTGGGCTATCCTATGCCCCTTATCATCCAGGACGTGAATAAAGACCGAGAAATCTTCGGGGATTGCGCTTAGGGCTTGCCAGTAAAGGGTAAGGCGTAAAGGTCTTCCAGGCTTCAAGTCGTACCCTTTGAGGGCAATTACCCCACCGAAATTGGCTTCAGCAGGCCATTCTGGGGAAAGGTCTCCTGCACCAATCGGCTCGTAAGGGCACCGTTCGGGCAGGGTGAGCCGACAGAGAAAGGCTGAGCTGCGCCTGAAAGCCGCAACTTGGACCAGTGTATCCCCACGTAAAAGCACGATTGGGCCACTGGCTTTGAAATCTTTGACCTTCCAATCTTCCCCAGCTGAAACTTTCAAGGCTACTACAAAATATCGGCCGAGGTCCCAGGGTATGGTGTCCACTTTTACGGTCTCGCCAACCTTCCACTTATGGGGAGGGTACCAAATTAGCGTTGGCAGCGGATGAAAGGGGGTTCCAGCAAACGGCTCCCCGCCCTCATTTAAAATGGAGAGCTTGATTTCAAGGCCTTCGGGCAGTGGGGTTAGGGGTTGCCAATAAGTCCGCACAAACAGAAGCTTGCCCTCTTTGTATCGGACTAAATCCAAACCTTTGAAAAGCAATTTGCCTTCAAAATTAACTTCAACGGGGTAAGAGGGTTGATGGTCTACTACTCGGGCAAAGTCAAAGAATTCATCCGGAAGTTCCCTTTGGCCCTCGCCTTTGCGGAGCAAGATGTAGCCATCGGAAGCCTTTACTATCCCAAATCCGCTTTCCATTAGCTCAAGGAACTTTTTGTGGAAATCAACGGGGTGCATGTCCGTTATGGAAGTGACGTCCAGCAAGACGTAATCGGCGTTCCCGACGGAAGGCAAAGGGTAAAGCTCAAGCCTGTTGGAGAAGTGAGGATAGAGGCCGACGGTGGTGGCAAGCGGGGCACTCTGCGGAACCAGGGAAGCGAATTGCGGAAGCAGGCGATAGTGTGGGGAGATGGATGGCAGGGGAAAGTTCCAAGCCAGGGGAGTGAAACCTCGGAAGAAGTGGAGGGCTAAGGATACGGCAATCATCCAAGCTGACAACACCAGGCGAGCTTTACCCTTCAGCTTAGCTACCCCCAAGATGGCCGATAGGATTAGAAAGGGGAGGAAAATAGCAGAGTAGTGCTGTTCCCCGGAGTAAGTAGGCGGGTAATTGCTCAGGATGTTGAGGAGAAAGAAAGGGGCAGACCAAATTAGGATTTCGGGGGCTAAGAGGGAGAGGAAGCCGGTGTGGGCCAGGAGGAAAGCAGCATACCCTGGGCTTCGGGACAGGATGAGGCCGATGGCTTCTTTTAGGCCTTGAAAATGCCGATAGCGGGCAACGTAAAGGTAATTTTCCCCAAAGGTTTGCTTGGCATAGTGGGGTATGATGAAGCCGAAAGCGCAGACAGCATAGATTAGGCCCAAAGCCATGAGGAAGATTCCCATCCGCCTGGACCATCCAAAGAAAGAGTGTGCCCCGAGAAGGAAAGCCAGGTAGAACATGTCCTCCCGCGCTGACATCGCCAGGATGGCGAAAGTCAAGAAAGGGAAGGATTGGCGGCGGAG
>CAZPWR010000450.1:0-5752 GCA_964590555.1 uncultured Anaerolineae bacterium
AAGAGGAAAGACTGGAATTGATGGAAATGTAGGCATGGACGAAGTAATCGCCCGATTGAAGGAGAAAGCTGAGGAAATATTCGGGCCATTTCCGGTGGACGTAGCTTACATATACGGTTCAGCTGCATCCGGGACAACGCACCCTTTCTCGGATTTGGACATAGCTGTGGTTGTGGAAGAAGGGCGCCTGGCTAAGATGAACCCAAGGGAACGGTTAGCTTTAGAGTTAAAGGTAGAGCAAGCAATCGCAGGTATAGCCGGCGCACAGAATGCCGAAGTTCGCATCGTAAACGATGCCCCTGCTACTTTGCTTGGGGCTGTTGCTTGCGAGGGGGAAGAGATATACTGCCGGGATGAAGAACACCGTGTCAGGTTTGAAACTTGCGCCTGGAGCAGGTACTTTGACTACAAGTCTTCTTACTTGGCGAGCCAAAGAGCCTTTATAGCGCAAATTTTGGGAGAAGAGGCTGTGGTAAAGCCAGAGGTGGTTAGGAATTTGATAAATCGCCTTGATGAGACCGTGGGCAAGCTCAGGAAGCTGGCTTCGTTCCCCAAAGAGGAATTCCTGAAAGATTTCACCAAATTGGAAAGCGCCAAACCCCTGCTCCAGACCGCAATCCAAATTTGCATTGACACGGCCAATCACATCATAGCCTCGGAGAGGTGGCGTATCCCAAGCGATTACGCTGATTCTTTCAGGGTTCTTTGGGAAAATGGCATAATCCCAGACGATTTCCTTGACACCGCTATCCAGATGGTGAGGTTGCGGAACCGCTTGGTGCATTTCTACATGGAAGTTGATTCCGAAACGGTTTACTGGGTACTTCAAAAAGACCTGGATGATTTTGAACGCTTTGTTGGCTATATCCTAAAAGCCTTTGAGGAGGAATTGAAAAGATGACCGAGCGTGCTCCTGTAAGCCGATTGGAAAAAATTTTGACCAAGGGCTATTTTGCGGTTACCGGTGAGTGTGGACCACCGAAAGGCGCCGACCGCTCTGTGATTGAACGCAAAGCTCAGCACCTGAAAGGAGTAGTAGACGCCGTCAACATAACCGACTGCCAAACAGCTGTTGTGCGTATGTGTTCAATGGCTGTAGCCAAAATCCTCCTGGAACTCGGAATAGAGCCTACGATGCAGATGACCTGCCGAGACCGCAACCGCATTGCTATCCAAAGCGACTTATTGGGAGCTTATGCTTTGGGAGTCCGCAACCTCTTGGCCCTTACCGGTGACCACCAGAGCTTCGGCAATCACCCGGAGGCCAAGGGGGTTTTTGACTTGGATTCAATCCAGCTCCTTCAAATTGTCCACAGGATGGGGGAAGAAGGGGTATTTGCCAACGGAGAAGAGATAGAGGGAGGACCTGTCCGGTTCTTCTTAGGAGCGGCTGAGAACCCCTTCGCTGACCCCTTTGACTTCCGCCCTTACCGGTTAGCCAAGAAAGTGAAGGCTGGGGCCCGTTTCATCCAAACCCAGCTTATCTACAACGTCCCCAAATTTGCCCAGTTCATGCAGAGGGTGAGGGACCTCGGCCTTGATGAGAAAGTCTACATCCTGGCTGGGGTTGGGCCGATAAAGAGCTACGGCGCAGCTAAATACATGGCTACCAAAGTGCCAGGGATGGATGTTCCGGAAGAAATCGTGGAGAGGATGCGTAAGACCCCTAAGGAGAAGCAGAAAGAAGAGGGGATAAAGATTTGCGTGGAGATAATCCAGCAAGTCAAAGAAATCCCTGGCGTAGCTGGTGTGCACATAATGGCCATAGAATGGGAAGAAGCTGTGCCGCAAATTGTGGAAATGGCCGGCCTTTACCCAAGGCCAGAAGTCTAACTTGACTTAAGGAGGCCAAGCAATGGGGGAACTTGCCCAGTTGATTAACAAGGAGCTCGGCACTAACGTTTACCTTTGCTATCAGTGCAAGAAATGCACCAATGGCTGCCCTCTGGCTGATAAATTTGACCTTTACCCTCATCAGCTCATGCGTTACCTCCAACTGGGCCGCGATGATGTAGTCCTTCGCTCCCGGACTGCCTGGCTCTGTGCTACCTGCTACACCTGCAGCACCCGTTGCCCGCAGGACCTGGACATCGCCCGGATAATGGATGTGGTGAAGGTGGAAGCGCAAAAGCGAGGCATTCCTTCGCCACTACCAGAAGTTTACGCCTTCGCCAAGGCTGGGGTGAACAACATCCGCATTTTCGGCCGAATGTACGAGCTGGGGATGATGGCCGAAATGTACCTCCGGATGCTCCTGAGCAAGAGCTTGGACTTCAAAGGCGTCCTCCAGCGGGATGTGCCTATGGGCATAAAGATGTTCCTCAAAGGCAAGCTCAGGCTTCTCCCCGCTCGCCCTGGTAAAGCCGAAGGCAAAGCCCCAGAAGGTGCTCTGGGTTACTACCCAGGCTGCTCCCTCCACTCCACCTCAGCCGAGTATGACCTCTCAGTCCGAGCAGTATTCAAGCACCTGGGGGTAAACCTCTACGAGCCCGAGGGTTGGATATGCTGCGGAACTTCCCCAGCCCACTCTACTGACCATGTCCTTGCGGCGGCGCTACCGATGCAGAACATGGCAATCTTTGAAAAAGCTGGCCTTAACGAAGTGATGATGCCTTGCTCTGCCTGCTACTCCCGCTTCAAAGCTGCCGTATACGACATCCAGCGCAATGAAGAGCTGGCCAAGGCTGTAAAGGAACAGACAGGCTATGAATACAAGGGCGGCATCCAAGTATTGCACCTGCTTGAAGCCCTGGAAAAAGTTGGGTTGGATAAAATTGCGGCCAAAGTAACTCGCCCCCTGGAAGGGCTAAGAGTGGTAAGTTACTACGGCTGCCTAATCACGCGACCGCCCAAAATCGTACAGGCACCGCATTACGAATACCCAGTAATCATGGATAGGCTGGTAGAAGTTACCGGCGCCAAGAGCTTAGATTGGTCGTATAAGACTTACTGCTGCGGTGGTTCAGTTACCCTGAGCAAGACGGATGCGGTGCTGGGCATGATCCGCCGCATAATTGAAGATGCCCACGATGTAGGTGCTCAAGCCATCGTGGTGGCCTGCCCCCTCTGCCAGATAAACCTGGATACACGCCAGAACCTCCTGGGCCTTGATTACCAGATGCCGGTAATTTACATAACCCAACTCCTCGGCCTCGCCTTTGGACTCAAGCCCGAGGAACTTGGGTTCCAGAAGCATTTCATTGATGTCACTCCAGTGCTGAAGATGGTAACAGTGTAATGGAGGTTGCCATGCTTGCCGAAAAGCCTATTTCCCAGTTCATGGATGAACTCGCAAGTTCTGCGCCTGCCCCTGGCGGGGGGAGTGTGGCCGCTCTGGCCGGAGCGATGGGCGCTGCCTTAGTGAGCATGGTTTGCAACCTAACCGTCGGCAAGAAGAAGTATGCCGATGTGGAGGAGGAAATAAAGGCTATCTTAGGCCAATCGGAGAGCCTGCGCCAGGAGCTCATGAACCTATTGGAAGAAGACGTTGCTGCCTACACCAAGGTCTCAGAAGCGATGAAAATGCCCAGGGAGACCGAGGAACAGAAAGCAATCCGGGAAGAAGCCCTGGAGAAAGCTCTGAAAGAAGCTACCAAAGTCCCCCTTAGGGTGGCCGAAGCTTGCGTCAAGGTTATGGACCTTTGCCGGCCTGTAGCCGAGAAAGGCAACATTAACGCCGTGAGCGATGCTGGCGTAGCCGTAGTCATGGCCGAGGCCGGCCTGCGCAGCGCTGCCCTCAACGTGCTCATAAACCTGGGTTGGATAAAAGACGAAGCCTTCAAGAAGGAGGCACAGGCCCAGCTTGATAAGCTGCTGGAAGGCAAATCCAACCTCAAGGAAGAGGTCTACGAACTTGTGAAGAGCAAGCTTTAAAGGAGGTGCTCAATGGCTGCCCAAATCCTGGACGGGCGCACGATTGCCAAAGAAATCCAAGCGGAGTTAGCCGCCGAGGCCGCCGCTTTCAAGGAAAAATACGGCATAGCTCCAACCATCGCCGTAGTCAGGGCTGGGGAGGACCCCGCATCCGTCAGCTATGCCAATGCAATAAAGAAGACTTTTGAAGGCCAGGGGTTCGGCTTCAGGCTTCACGTCCTTCCGGAGACCGCCTCCCAGGAAGAGATGATAAAACTGGTGAAAGAACTCAGTGCTGACCCCAACGTCCACGGCATAATCCTGCAAGAGCCGTTCCCCAAGGGCTGGGACGAGGCTTTGATAAAGGAAAGCCTTGATCCGGCCAAGGATGTAGATGGGGTTCACCCTGTAAATGCTGGCCGGTTGGCTCAGGTAGCTCCAGTAGGACGTCCTCCTGGCGTGTTGGATTACTTTGTCCCGGCCACGCCCCTTGGAGGACTTGAGCTTCTGAAGCGCTACGGAATTGCCATAAGCGGAAAGAGAGCGGTAGTGGTAGGGCGTTCCAACATCGTAGGAAAACCCATGGCCTTGCTCCTGCTCCGAGAAGATGCTACCGTAACCATCTGCCACTCCCGAACTCCGGACTTGGGAGCCGTATGCCGTGAGGCCGATATCCTGTGCGTAGCTGTGGGTCGGGCTAAACTCATCACTGCCGATATGGTCAAGCCTGGAGCTATAGTGGTGGATTTTGGCGTAAACTTCGTTGATGGTAAAATGGTTGGAGATGTGGACTTTGAAGCTGTGAAAGAAGTAGCAGGCGCGATCACTCCTGTGCCCGGAGGCACGGGGCCTATGACCAACGCCATGCTGCTTAAAAACGTCCTGGAGGCAGCCAGGAGGCAAGTAAGTGCGAAATAATTCGCAAATGATAACCCAAAAACTTATTTAAGGAGGAGTAGCTATGGCAAGGCGAGGGCTCATCGTGGAAAGGGTAGACCCAGTTCCACCAGATATTGTCATCTCTCAATCGGCAAAACTTCGTCCTATCGTAGAAGTAGCTGAAGAATATGGCCTTACCCCCGATGACCTGGAACTGTACGGCAAATACAAGGCCAAAGTCCACTTGGATGTTATAGAAAAGTTCAAGGACCGACCAAACGGCAAATACATTGACGTCACGGCTATAACTCCAACCCCCCTTGGTGAAGGGAAAACCGTAACCACCATAGGACTGAGCCAGGCCCTGTATTACCTGGGCAAGAAGGTCTTTACCTGCATACGCCAGCCATCAATGGGGCCGACCTTCAGCATAAAGGGTGGGGCGGCCGGAGGTGGATATGCCCAAGTAGTGCCAATGGAAGACTTCAACCTCCACCTCACCGGCGATATCCATGCCGTAGGGGCAGCCCACAACCTCTTGGCCGCGGCTATTGACGCCCGCATAATGCATGAAGACCGCTTGTCCGATGAGCAGCTGGCCAAGATGGGCCTCCGGCGCCTCAACATTGACCCTTACTCCATTACATGGCCCCGGGTGGTGGACGTCAACGACCGCGCCCTGCGGAACGTTATAATCGGTCTTGGCACAGAAGAGGACGGGCGCCCTCGCCAGACCGGCTTTGACATCACCGTGGCCTCCGAGGTAATGGCCATCCTGGCTCTGGCTACAAGCCTCAAAGACCTCAGGGAACGTTTGGGCCGGATAGTCATCGGCACAGATAAGAATGGTAACCCCATAACCGCCGAGGATTTGGGTGTAGCCGGAGCGATGGCAGTCATACTGAAAGACGCTTTAATGCCCAACCTCATGCAAACCCTCCAAGGAAGCGCGGCCTTCGTCCATACCGGTCCTTTCGCCAACATAGCTCACGGCAACTCCTCAGCCATCGCCGACCTCATC
>CAZPWR010000451.1:0-16052 GCA_964590555.1 uncultured Anaerolineae bacterium
GCGTGAATTGGCTGGATCGGGCACCAGGCGCGGCGGGGCCGCCTCCTCCGGGGGGAATTCGCGGAGAACCTCCACGAGCCTAAACTCCGGATCGGTAACGTTGGTCAGGCGGACGTAGTAGAGTGGATAGAGACATACGTGGTCGTAAGGCCTTATAATGTATTTGCCGTTAGGACCGTCAAAGGAGAAGTTGTCCTCGTAAACTTTGATGAGGGCGTCGGCGCTGGCATCACCGTTGGTCCGCTTTAGACCTTCTACAACCATGATAGCAGCCGCCATCCCGCCAGCGGTGAAGAGATCTGGTGGAGTGCCGTATTTCTCTTTATGGCGTTTGACCAGCCAATCATTGACTGGGTTCTTGGGCAAAGTGTAGTGGTACACGATTATGCCTGTAGCCCCAATAGCATTAGCGTAGCCTGCTGCCAAGGTCTGGTTGTCGCCGATTCCGGTACCCACTATCATTTTATCAAAAACTCCCAGCTCTTGCATCTGCTTGAACAGAGGCACGAAACCTGCTCCGGCCCAAGTGATGATTAGCACCTCAGCCTTGGAGTCCAAAACTTGCTGGAGGTAAGGAGTGAAGTCAGTTGTGTCAAAGGGGATGAAGATTGCACCGCAGCCTTTAGGATCATCGTTAACGGGGAAGGTGCCTCCGCCAGCTTTTATTACCGCATAGAAGGCGCAGGCCGAGCCCCAACCGAAAGCATAGTCTGGAGCGATCTGAACGAAGGTTTTGCCAAGGCCCAGGAGTCCTTGGCCCATCACTATAGCGTCCTGATAGTTAGTACGGCTGGTGCGGAAGGTGTAGGGGTTGAAGTTTTTGCCGGTTATGTCGGTGGCAGCGGCGGGTTCGGCTATGAGAATGATTTTGTATTCTTCAGCGATTTTCTGGACAGCCATTGTCACCCCGGAGCTGGGAGCGCCCACCAGAATTTCAACCCCTTCGGCTTCAATGAGTTCACGCGCAAGGCTTACACCTTTTTCTGGATCGCTGGCGGTATCTTTGATGATGACCTTGATAGGACGACCTGCTACCTCCATCGTGCCGTTAGTAGCGTATTCCAACCCCAATTCAAAGCCGCGTTCCAGCATTGGCCCGTAGATTGCCAGAGGCCCGGAGTCATCAGTGAGGAGGCCTATTTTAAGGGGTTTACCAGCAAAAGGATACGGCGGAACCGTCGGCGTAGGAGTGGGGGCGGGGGTAAGGGTTGGAGTAGGCACGACTGGAGTTGGGGTTGGTGTGGGGGCAGGCTTGCAGGCTGCCAGAATCAGCGACAGCCCAGCGATGAGAGTAATAATCACCCATAGCCAATTTTTAGCCCTCATTTTTAACCCTCCTTTAGATTTTAACCTGTGTTGGCTGGTTGCGGTGAAATTTCAACTTCTTTCCGGTGCCGAGCAAGAAAACCCAATATTGTAGAGTTGAAGGCCTTGGGGTTTTCCCAACAGGTAGCATGGCCGGCTTTCGGGATAATGTGGAACTCGGCCCCGGAAATGCTTTGAGCTATCTCCTCGGCATACCTCCTTCCCTTCAAAAGGTCCAGCTCGCCAACGATAATGCAAGTAGGCGCTTTTATTTCCTTCAACCGATCTTTAATGTCCAACCGCAGGAAGCTCTCACATAGCCTTATGAAAGCATCGTAATCTAAAAGGGCGTAACGTTCTAAAGCCTGGGCCATCAAATCTGGATGCTCTTGGATGAATTGAGGAGAAAAATTCCAAGGGACAGTGGCATTAAAGAGGACCTTAGGGTCCTTAGTTCGGGCCGCGGCGATCCACCCTTCCACTACTGTTCGGAGCCAAGCATCTACGTGGCTAACGGCATCGGCAACTATGAGGCTGAGAGTGCGGTCGGGATAGCGCAGGGCGAAAGTCATGCTTATTTCACCACCGTAAGATATGCCACCTATGTGGGCTTTCTGGATTCCCAGAGCATCCAATAAGCCGGCTAAGTCATCAGCGTGTTGTTCCATGGAGTAAGGGCCAGGAGGGTGGTCAGATTGCCACATCCCGCGGCAATCGTAAAGTAGCAGGCGAATATGTTTTGAGAGTTCCGCAGTTTGGAAGACCCAGCTGGCAGTGCTCATCAATATGCCGTTAGAAAGCACTAAGACTTCAGCCCCTTTAGGGCCGTGCAATTCGTAATATATGTAGATGTCATTAACCTTCACTTTGGGCATGAGGTTCTCCTTGCTTCAACATCTCGGACCAAAACTAAGGCTTCTCCATCGCAGATGGGCTTACCTTCTGGATTCAAGCAGGTGGTGCGCAAATTGATGAGTTCTTTTTCTGGCCTCAGGCGCACAATCTCTACTTTAGCTGTGAGCTCTTCCCCTGGGTAGGCGGGTTCAAAGAAAAGGAAACGTTGTTTGAGGTAATTAGTTCCCCAACCCGGAAGGCGTGTACCGAGGAGGCAAGAGAACAGAGCTCCTATTAGTGGAGCAGGAAGCGGTGTCTTAGGCAAGCCCATTTTGATAGCAATCTCCCCATCGGTGTAAAGGGGATTAGCATCTCCAGTAAGCGCAATGTATTCCCGCACATTCTCCGGGGAAAATGTGCGCTTAAGGGAAGCACTTTCTCCCAGTTGAAACCCCTTCAGGGTATGGCCTTCGCTACAATAAGCGGAAGAAATTTCCCTCTCCGGAGCTTTAGGCCACATTTCTAAAGGTCCGAAGTAAACTACCGCTTGCCCTTGGCATCCTATCTCTCCATTCGGCCGGATAACAAGGGTTGTAAGCTCGGCTAAATTCTTCTCCCAATCCACGCTTGTCACCTCTCCTTGCACCGTTACCTCTTCACCAGCGTAAGTGGGCGTCGGGAACATTAATTCTTGGTAAAGCAAAATTGTGCCAGGGCCAGGCAATTTAGTCCCTAACAGCGAAGAAATGAGACCGAAGAGGAAAGCTCCATGAGCTACCGGTTTCCCAAACCGTGTGCGAGCAGAAAATTCTACGTCAACGTGGATAGGGTTATTGTCGCCACTCAAGAGGGCAAAACGTTCAAAGTCCTCTTGAGTGACCCTTCGCCTATATTCAATGCTCTGGCCGACTCTAATCGCTTTCACGCGCCGAACCTCTTACGGAGTTCGGTCTTCAAAACTTTGCCCGCTGGGTTGCGAGGGAGCTTGTCCACGAAAACTACAGATTTAGGGATTTTGTAGCGGGCAAGTTTCCCTTCACAGAAGCGAATGACTTCCTCTTCGGTTAAGGTATAGCCTGGCTTGACTACAACGATAGCTTTACCTACCTCTCCCCATTTGGGGTCTGGCACTCCGATGACAGCTACTTCTGCTATTTGCTCCATCTGGTAGAGGACGTTTTCTACCTCAGCTGGATAAACGTTCTCCCCGCCTGATATGTACATGTCTTTCAAGCGGTCAACAATGTAGTAGTAGCCATCTTCGTCCACTTTAGCCAGGTCTCCGGAGTGAAGCCAGCCATCGGTAAAGGCTTCAGCGGTTATTTCCGGTTGCTGCCAATAGCCTGGAGTAACCCCAGGCCCTTTAATCCACAATTCCCCTCCTTCTCCGGGGGGCAAATCGCGGCCTTCTCTATCCACAATTCTGACGGCAACGTGCATCTGCGGTTTGCCTACAGAGCCGGCCTTGGAGATGGCATGTTCTTTGTCAATCAAGAAAACGGTGGGGCCAGTTTCAGTCATGCCGAAGCCTTGCTGAATGATTATGCCTCGTTCGGCATACCAGTGGATGAGGTGAACGGGCATGGGGGCACCGCCACAGGCCCAAGAGCGAACTCGCGAAAGGTCATACTTGTCAAAATCGGGGTGTTGGCTCATGAAGAGGTACATTGCCGGTACGCCGAAGAAAGCGGTGGCTTCTTCGGAAAGCCAGCGTAGAGTTTCAGCAGGGTCAAAGGCTCGCTGGATTATAGCTGTGCCACCTACGTGGAAAGTTGGATTGGCATAAAGGTTTAGGCCACCAGTATGGAAGGTGGGAAGAACGTTTAAAGTTACATCCTCCGATGTAAGGTCAATGGCAATGCCTATGTTAACGGCATTGTAAAAAACCATTCCAAAGGTCTGGATTACGCCTTTAGGCCGACCCGTAGTGCCAGCAGTGTAAAGTAGATGCCAGACGTCGCTTAGAGGGCGCGGGGGCATTGTAATTGGCTGACCACTGGCCTGAGCTAAAGCTCGCTCATAAGCCCATTCCCCTTCTGGGGCTTTTTCACCCAAGGCCATCAGCAAATTGGCTGATGTGCGCTCTTTTAAGAAGTGGGCGACTTCAGTAAATTCAGGGTCATAAATTAGGGCCTTAGGGGTTGAATCGTTAACTATGAGTTCCAGTTCCGGCGGGGCTAATCGCCAATTGAGGCAAACCAGTATAGCCCCAACTTTAGCGCAGCCGTAAAGGATTTCAAAGTAATCGGTGGAATTAGGGGCTAAAATGGCTACCCTTTCTCCTTCTTGTATCCTCCATTCATCACGCAAGAATTCAGCGAATCGGCTTGCCCTCTCATTGAACTGAGCGTATGTCCACCTGCGCCCCGTAGCTGTATCCACCAAAGCTATCTTATTGGGGGAAAGTTCTGCTCTCTTGGCCAACCAGTCAAAAGTGTACATGAACTACACCCCTTTCATCAAAAACTCGTGGAAGGCGGCATTGAACTCTTCGGGCTTTTCAATAAATGGCGTATGGCCGCAATCAGGGATTACCACCTCCCGGTAATAGCCTCCTTTGGCTTTATAGAGGTCCAGGACGGCACGAATCTGGTCCAACATTGGTTGAGGAGGGCATTCCGCAGGCCCAGGCCATCCGGGTACGAATCCCAGTGCACCTAAGGTAGCAATGTCCCACATAGCGCTGTTGGAGACTACTAAATCGTCTGCGCCGCGGAGCCAGAGGATAGGGGGCTTTGGTTGTATATCTACGATTCCACTGGCGTCAAAGTATTTGCGGCTTATAGCGTTAATGACCCCCTTCTTTCCCGGCGCAACGCCAGGCCAATGGGGCGAGGGGACGAAATCCCCTGGGTACCAATCTTCTCCTACGCGCATTGAGAGCATAGCACTGAGAAGTTCTTCTTCTCGCTTAGGGATAAATGGTGGCTTGAAGTAAAACTGGCGCATAACATTGCGGGGGGCCATCGGGTGCTCGGTGCCTCTATATTTCTCTCGCACAAGGCGAACGAAATCCGGGTTTACGCTGCCTGCCCCGGCTGGAGCGCCATCTTCATAGCAAGGGGTTCCGTTCACATCTTTACTGCCGCTGTAGCCATAAGGAGACATGGTGTCCACTAAGGTGATGGAAAGCAAATCCTCGGGGTAAGCAATGGCATATTTCATTGCGATGCCCCCACCCATAGAGTGGCCGACTATGTGGAATTTCTTCAAGCCCATTGTTTGCACCAGCGAGCGGATATCCTCCACCATATCCCCAAGGCCGAGCGTTGCATCTACTGGAAGCGGCTCGGTATCCCCGTAACCTCGCATGTCAGGGGCAATGCCGCGGAAGCCAGGCGGAAGGGCTAACATTGTCTCTTCCCAGAAGGTAGAGGAGGAGCCATTCCCATGGATGAACACCACAGGTATTCCTTCTTCTGGCCCCGCTGTTAGAATATGGACTTTAAGCCTCGGGGTTTGAATTATCTGGGAAGTGATTCCCTCCAGGGTTGGTATGCTGCCCATTTTTACCCTCCTGCGAATTGTTTTTTCAATTCCCTTTTTAGGATTTTGCCCGCAGCTGAAATTGGAAGGCTTTCCATAAAGACTATGCGTTTGGGGACTTTATAGCTGGCCAAGCGTTCTTTCAAGAAAGCTATGAGTTCCTCCTCAGTAGCCTGAGCTCCAGGCTTGAGGACTACGCACGCCAGGCCAACTTCTCCCCACTTGGGGTCAGGCACGCCGATAACGGCACACATGTGGACCGCAGGATGCTCATATAGTGCTTTCTCAATTTCCACTGGGTAAACGTTTTCACCTCCGGAGATAAACATGTCTTTTTTGCGGTCCACGATGTAGAAGTACCACTCCTCATCGTAGTAAGCGAGGTCACCGGTGTGGAACCATCCTTCCTCGTCCAGCATTTCAGCAGTCGCTTCGGGGTCACCGAAGTAGCCGGAGCAGATTGAGGGGCCTTTGAGCACCAGTTCCCCTATTTGCCTTGGCCCCAGAGGACGATTTTCATCATCTACGATACGGGCATCTACATAGAAATTGGGACGGCCTATAGAACCAGCTTTACGGATGGCATCTTCTGGGGCTAAGGCGAAGATTCCGGGCCCAAATTCTGTCATACCGAAGCCTTGCTTGAAGCAAACCCCCTTTTCACGGGTGTATTTCTCAACTAATGGTACAGGAAGGGGGGCTCCACCGCTTGTGCAGAACCGAAGCGATGAAAGGTCAGCTTCTTCCCAGTTAGGGGCTTGGGTCAACATTTGGTACATGGTAGGCACTGCGGCAAAGACCGTGACCTTTTCCTCTTCTATTAGCCGGAGGACTAAGGCTGGGTCAAATTGCCGGATTAGGATTGTGGTTCCTCCCATGATTATTTGCGGCAAAGTGTAAACGAAGAGGCCACCCGTGTGGAACATCGGGAAAACGTTAAGGTAGATATCGTTGTGGGTGAGGTCGTGGATGACAGTGTTAAGGGTATTCCAGGCAATCATGCGGTGAGAGACTTGAGCGGCTTTGGGAAAGCCAGTTGTACCGCCTGTGAAAATTAGGGCTACGATGTCTTCGGCCTCCACTGTCTCGCAGGTGACTGGATCGGCAGGGCTATTTTGCAGTTCGCTTTCAAAGTGAAGGCTTCCTTCTATCCCTTCGCCTTCTATGTGGAGGTAAAACTTGATGGCATAATCTGTGCCTTGAATGGTAGCCTTAAGCTGTGCGACGTTATCCCGGAAGTCATCGGAATAAATTAAGACGAGGGGAGTGGTTTTGCGGATGATTTCCACCAGTTCTCGCCAATGAAGGCGCCAGTTGAGGGCGGTATGAATGGCACCCAATTTGGAGCAAGCGAAGAAGCAATCCAAATGCTCTACCCCATCCCGAGCTAATATTGCTACGCGGTCACCCTTTTTAACTCCAGCCACGTTGCGGAGCCAGTTGGCGAATCGGTTAGCCCTTTCGTTCATTTGGCGGTAGGTGAGGCGCCAAGGGGGCTGCTTGCCAGCATCTATCACAGCTATTTTATCAGGGGTGTAAATAGCTCTTCGGCCCAGATAATCTCCTATGTACATGCCTTTACCCCCTCATTTTTTAAATCCATCGCCAGACTGAAGCCGCCATCGTAATGCCACCGCCGCTTGTGCAAAAGACGATGATATCGCCTGGCTTTGGCCCTCGCCCTTGAGAGATTAAGTCGTCCAAAGCCATTGCTACGCACGGAGAGCCTGTATAACCCCACTTGTCCATTACCCAGTGGGTTTTTTCCATTGGTTGGCCCAAAATCTGCATCATAAGCTCAATGGTGCGAAGGTTAAGTTGGGTAAAGAGGAAAAGGCTCACATCATCTACAGTGAGTCCAGCTTTCTCCAAGGCTTTTTGGATGAGCCAGGGCCAGTATTCAGTGTTGAAGGTGCGGGGGAATTTTTTGACGAACTGGACACGAGGAGGGCCATACTTTTCCAAGTTCTCCGGAGTGCAGGGGCGAAAAGCACCACCAGTGTAGATACCTAAAGCATCGTGATATTCTCCTTTAGCCAGAAATTGGCTGGCCAGGAATCCAGGCTCATTGCTGGGACCTAATACTACAGCTCCAGCTCCATCGGCGAAGATGTTAGCCGTTTTCTTGTCCTTTAAATCCAAAAAGCGACTCATCCCGTAGCCGCCAGCCACCAAAACGTATTTTACTGACGGTTCGGTCATAATGTAGCGAGCGCCTTGGTCCAGAGCGATGGTCCAGCCAGCGCAAGCGCTATTTACATCCCAACACCCTGCGTTTATCGCTCCCAGTTTGTGCTGCACTACGGCTGAAGTAGGAGGCGATAAGTAGTCAGGGGTATCGGTGGAGAGAATGATTAAATCCAAATCCTCAGGACGAAGACCAGCCCGTTCCAACGCCCTTTTGGATGCCTCTACAACCAAATCGGAAGTAGTTTGGTCAGGAGTCATCCAGTGGCGTTGCCTTATCCCCACATTTTCTATGAGCCAATCGCTGGTCTTTTCCCCTAAGATTTCATCTATCTCCTCGTTGCTCACCACCCGCTCAGGAACGTAGCTTCCGGTGGCTAAGATGCGGGCGTGGCGCATCATCTAACCTCCCAATAGGAATTCTAAGATTGCTTCCACAGTCGCTTTGGGATCTTCAATGGGGAATATATGGCCGGTATTGGGCAAAATCTTTATCCTGGCGTTAGGCAGCTTTTGGGCTAAAAGCTGGGCATTGCCTGGAGGAACAACCCTGTCATGTTCTCCGAAAAGGATGAGGACAGGGCAAGTTATTTGAGAAATGCGGCTTTCGGCATTATGTGTAGCACCGGCCATCATTTGAGCCTGATACTGAGCCGGAGGAACTGGGTTAGTAAGCCTGTATTCCAGAAGTTCTTTGACCACCTCTGGATGGCGTTCAGCGAAGTTCGGGGCGCAGGCCACTTTGATTCCCCTGTGGACCAATTCTACTATGTCCCCATCGCGCTTGGTAAGGACTTCCAATGCTTCTGGGGTTATGGGTATAACGTTCGGGCCGCCGTATGTAGTGGAAGCCAATATCAGTTTTTCTACCAAATCAGGTCTGGCCAAAGTCAATTCTTGGGCGATGAACCCTCCCAGGGAGTGGCCCATTACATAAGCTTTTTTGACCCCAAGGCTGTCCAGAAGGGCGATAGCATCAGAGGCCATCATTGCGGTTGTGTAAGGGCCAGGGGGTTTATCGCTTTCGCCTGCCCCGCGGTTGTCAAAGGTGATGACTTGGAAGTGCTTGGCAAGGTCGGGGACAATCTTGTGCCAAAACCATCGCCCGTAACCAAGCCCTGTGATGAGCAAAAGCGGATGGCCAGACCCATTTACTTCGTAGGCAATCTCTATATCGCCTGCTCGGACTTTGGGCATAATTGCCTCCTTTTATGAACCGTATTCTTTTTTCAAGCGCTCTTTATCAATTTTGCCAGCCCCGGTCTTAGGTAGAGCATCTACAAAGATAATGGATTTGGGGACTTTGTAGCGCGCTAATCGCTCGCGGCAGAAGTCCAAAAGTTCCTCTTCGGTTACAGAAGCCCCTGGGCGTAGGGCTACGATAGCTCGGCCTACTTCTCCCCATTTGGGGTCAGGTATACCGATGACGGCGGCTTCGGCTACAGCGGGATGGGAGTAGAGGACGCTCTCTATTTCTGCGGGGTAAACGTTTTCTCCACCGGAAATGAACATATCTTTGATGCGTCCGACTATGTAGTAATACCCTTCAGCGTCGCGTTTGGCCAGATCGCCGGTATGAAGCCAACCACCTTTGAAAGCTTCGGCTGTAGCCTCGGGGTTGTTCCAGTAGCCGGCACAGACGTGGGGGCCGCGGATAAGTAGTTCCCCTACTTCATCGGGACCGCATTCAGTTCCGTCTTCACGGACTATTTTCACATCTATATGGAAAAGTGGGAAGCCTACAGAGCCGGGCTTACGTCGGACATCTTCAGGTGGAAGCCAAAAAGTGTTGGGGCCAGCTTCGGTGAGACCATAACCGGTCTTGAAGTTTACCCCTCGCTCCCAGAACTTTTCAAAGACGGGCATTGGGCAAGGTGCACCACCGCTTATTACGATTTTCAAACGAGAGAAATCGGCTTCTTCCCAGCGTGGGTGCTGTTGGAGCATAATGAACATTGTGGGCACTCCAAAAAACACGGTTACGCCTGCATCCCGGATTAAGTCAAAGACTTGGTCGGGGTCAAACTCCTTGCACACTATGCTTGTGCCGCCGATGTAAACGAGGGGAGCAGTGAAGACATTCAAGCCTCCTGAATGGAAGAGGGGGGCATTGAGGATAGCAACGTCATCAGGTGTTAACCCCCAGGAAACGACAGTATTCACAGCATTGGCGGTAATAGAGCGATGGGTGAGCACTGCTCCTTTAGGTAAGCCAGTAGTTCCACCAGTGTAACAGATGACCCAAGGTGTGTCCCAGTCCAGGTCCACTTCCGGGAGCGGGTCATCTGAGAAAGCTTCGCGCTCAGAGAAAAGTATATCCTCTGGAGAAGCTTTTTCTCCAAGGGTTACATAGTAGCGCAAATTTGGAATTTTGCCGCGCAAAGCATTAACTTGGGGGATGAACTCGCTCCCATAAACCAAGGCTACGGGAGCGCCATCGGTCAAGAGCTTTTCCAATTCGTAAGGTGTAAGGCGCCAGTTGAGAGTTTGCATAATCCCGCCTATGCGCCCTAAGGCGAACCATAAATCTAAGTACTCAACGCAGTTTTTGGCCAATATTGCTACTCTATCCCCCTTTTGGACTCCCAACCTTTCTTGAAGGAAGCGAGCCGTGCGGTTAACAGTGCGGCTCCACTCACGATATGTAATAGGACGGTTGCCGTTGAGAGTATCTATTAAAGCGACTTTGTTAGGGGTAAGAAGGGCACGCCTTCCGACCCAATCCCCGACAATCATGTTCCCTCCTTGAATTTTTATGTGCCGACTACAATTCCTCCATCAACCCTTAGGACGGCGCCGGTTATGTAAGAGGCTTCATCGGAGGCTAAAAAGAGGTAAGCGTTAGCGACATCGCGAGGGTCGCCTAAACGGCCCAGGGGGATGCGGGCTTTCATTTGCTCTAATATTTTTTCTGGCATTTGTCGGACCATATCGGTAGAGATAAAGCCTGGGGCAACGGCGTTAACCCTGATGTTGTATCTACCCAATTCTCTGGCCCAGACCTTTGTCATCCCGATAACGCCAGCTTTGGAAGCCACGTAATTAGTTTGGCCGAAGTTCCCATCTATGCCAACCACTGATGAAGCGTTGATGATGACTCCACCACCTTGTCTTATCATGTAGGGAACTACAGCTTGAGTGCAGTTAAAGACACCTTTCAAGTTAACGGCAATGACTCGGTCAAAATCCTCTTCAGACATTTGGCCAACTATTTGGCCATCTTTGTATTTGACCAGTAGGGCGTCCCGCAGGATACCAGCGTTATTTATGAGGATGTCAATGCGGCCATAACGAGAGGCGACATCATCAACCCATGCTTGGACGGCTTTTCTATCGGTTACGTCTACTTTGTAAAAGAGGGAGATATCACCTAATTCAGCGGCTGTTTGGCGGCCAGCTTCCTCGTTGACATCGCAGATTATGGAGATAGCCCCTTCTTCAGCAAAACGGATGGCGGTGGCTTTACCAATTCCCATAGCCCCACCCGTAATTAGAGCGATACGATTTCTTAGACGCATAGCTCCTCTTCCTTGAGGGTTTTTTAAAAAGAATACCACTGCGCGGTTACCGAATAGTTACACAAAAGTTACCGAATGAGGTTGTTGCGGATTTCCTCGTAAATCTTTATGGTAGCGGGGGAGGGGTCTACTTGGAGCTCTTTGCGCAGGCGCTCTGTGCATTTTTTGAAGACTTTCAAAGCTTGAGCGGGGCGACCTGTCCGGGCGTAGGCCAGCATCATCCAGCGATAGGCTTGCTCCCAGCAAGGGTCACGCTTTAAAATTGCTCGGCAAATGTTCAAGACTTCTTCCCAGGCTTCCCTTTTGGCCAATAGCTCGGCCATTCGGTCGGCCGTCCGCAAGTAAAGGGCCAAGATTTTTTCCCTTTCCTCAGTACACCAGTCTTCGTAAAGGCATTCTTCCAAATAATCGCCTTGGTAAAAAGATAGAGCACGCCGGTAGTGCTCCAGTGCTTGGTCGGGCTTTTCGTTGAGCACTCCATCTCCTTGCTTTATTTCCTTTTCCATTTCTTCAACATCTAACCAGATGTCAGCATTAGACCGCAGCCCGTAACGTGTGCCGTCTCGGACAATGTAGGCCGATGGGGTTCCGGCTGGGCGTTCCGGTTCCAATACTTTACATAAAGTGCTTAGCGAAACTTTGAAGTTCCTCTTGGCTGTTTCAGGGTCTAAGTCCGGCCAAAGGAATTCCAAAATTTGGTCTCTGTCCAGCATGGTGTGACGGTAAGTTAGCATTAGCTGGAAAAGGCGTCTGGCTTTTTCACGACGCCATTCTGACGGTGAAATTTCTTGGCACCCTCGCCAAACTTTAAAGGTGCCTAAGGTCTGGATACGCAATTGATAACCGGGGTGTAATTCCACTTTTTCTAATCCTAAGGTCTGAAGAATGCTTTCAGCACAGGCCTGGTGGATTCCGGAGTCACGTGCATAGATTAAGATGGGGACGGTCATCCGAGGGTCGGGTGGGCCTAATAATGTGCGCTTGGTGAAAAGGTAATGGTAGCTATTGTTGTGCACTAAGCGTAGGAGTTCTTCAGTATCTCGCCTCAAGCGGGCTCTATCGTTCTGACGCCACCAGATAAGGCAAAGCCATAGCCTGGTAACTGCTTCACCGTAAGGGTCACTGCACTCTTTAAAGGCTGCGAGGGCCGTAGAGAGCCATTCCGTTGCTTTTTTGTATTCACCGGCTAAGACGTATCCTGCGCCCATTGAGACGCGGATAAGGGCAGTAATCCATTCATCTCCGGCGCGTTGGGCGATTTCAATTCCTTGCTGAGCAGCTTCCTCCGCTGCTTCTAACTCTCCTCGGAAGCCATGAGCTCGGCAAAGGCCCCAGAAGGCCTCTACCTTTAGGCGAGGAATAGCTAAATCCTCGCTTATGTTTATAGCCTCTTTATAGCATTGGCAAGCGATGGAATAAGCTTGGGGGTCATCTCGGATAAGCCAGGAATGCCCTTGCCGCATATAGCCTACAGCGGTAACAAAAGGAGAGTTGAGAAGCCGGCCTCGTTGCGTTCCTTCCACCGCACATTGGTAAGAGGCTTCAGCTTCCCCTTGGAAAGCTAAAATTAGGGATAACAAAAGCAAAGTTTCGCGGTGAGCTCTGGGCCTTAAAATGGGCTCTCGGCGTTCTCTTTCGGCTTGCTCTTCCAGCAAGCGCCGGGCTTCATTGAGGCGGCCAGTCCGCAAAAGCACTCTTACGGCAAGCTCAGCCTCGCCTGGCCCCTCTTCTCGGAGGGTTAGGGCTTGAGCTCGCAACTTTTCGGCTTCCTGAGGGCGTCCCAAATTCAATAAGTTCTCGGCTAAAAGCTCCAAAAGGCGGGCGTAACTTTCCTTGTCCTCTTGTCCATCAGCGATGCGTAAGGCTTCTTGGAGGTAACGTTCAGCCTGGATTGGGTCTACAGTGTCCAAGTAAACGCGAGCTTGACCGCGCAGGGCTTGCCCAATACCTCGTTTGTCCCCTCTAAGGCGATAGTGCTTTTCTGCTTCCTGATACCAGCCAAGTGCCTCGTGGAAGCGGCTTCGCAGGCGAGCGATGTCCCCCATGTAAATAAGCAAAGCAGGGTAAGCCATGAGGATTTCAGGGGGGAACATTCCGAGCCAATTGGAGAGGAGTTCAAGGCGTCCGGCTTGGACCATATCGCGGCCTAAGCGCTCTAAAATTTTGGCTGCTTCTTCCCAGGCTTGAGCAGCCAGAAAATGGTGGACAGCTTCCAGTTCATCGCCTATTTTAGCAAAGCATTGGGCAGCTTTAAAGTGCGCCTGGCGCGCTTCTTGTGGCGATAGCTGATGGTAAAGGAATTCTTTGAACAGGTGGTGATAGCGAAAGCGCCCTTCGCTAATTTCCACAATGAAGAGGTTGTTTTCCACAAGGTAATTTATTATGGAAGCGCTATCCTTTGCCTCCCTTAGGCAGTCGCAAATTGGGGCCAATATTTCTCGCAATACGGCTGTTTGGAGGAGAAAATCCCGCACCTTTGGCTCCAATTGCTCTAAAACTTCCAAGGCCAAATAGAGGAACAAGCTTTCCGCTGGGCCCGTCACTTTCTCAAGGGCTTGGGAAACACTGGAGGCCACATTGCTTTGCAAGGCTTTCCATACCATTTGGAGAGCGATAGGCCATCCTTCAGTGCGCTCACTTAAAAGGGCGATATCAGAAGGGCTAAGGGGGAAATTGTACTGCTGTTCAAATAAAGATGCTATCTCATTAGGAGTAAAGGCTAAATCTTTTTGGCGTATCTCTAAAACTTCACCGCGAGCTTTCCAACGCGCCAGGTTGGGCAACTGGATTAGATAGCGGGTGGAAATAATTGTGTGCAAGTCCGGTGGGGAACGAGCGATAAAATAGTCCAAGATGCGAAGCGTTTCCGAAGAGGCGTTGAGGAAATGAGCGTCATCAAGGATTAAAAAACAGGGGGAAGAAAGCAACCCAATCAGTTCATCCAAAAAAATATCCACAACCCTGGGCAGAGAAAGTTGGCTCTCCTGGTCTTCCAAAAGAGCCAAGGGAAGTTCAAAGCTTTTAGGGAAAAGGGAACGGAAGCCATGAATAAGGTAGAGCAGAAAGGTTATCGGCTCACTGTCCTCATGCTCCAATTGATACCATACGGCAGGTATTTCTTGGTTGGCAAGGCTGGCTAAAACAGTGCTTTTGCCGTATCCTGCTCCGGCTTGAATTACAGTAAGGCGGTAATTAACGGCTTCAAGCAAGCGCTGAGTTAAGCGTGGCCGAATTAACACCCTCTTTGCCGCGCGTAGGGGCATGAGCTTAACTTTAAGGAGCACTCTTTCCATAGCTACACTCCCTTTTCAATTATACCACAAAACAGCCGTTTGCTTGAGCCTGATAAATCCACTATAATTTGTTTGATTTCTCACAAAGGTAAGGGCTATGAGCAGCGAATGGGCGATAAAGACAGAGAACCTGTGGCGCATATACACGGTGCGTGGGAAACGCCGACAGCCAAAGAAAGAGGTCATTGCTTTGAGGGATGTGAACCTGGAGATAGCAAGGGGGGAGCTCTTTGGCTTGTTGGGCCCCAACGGTGCCGGCAAGACGACCCTAATAAAAATCTTGACTACTCTCTTGGCTCCTTCCTCTGGAAGGGCCTGGGTTGCAGGCTTTGATGTTGTCCGGGAATCCCACAAGATACGTCCTATAATCAACATGGTTTCAGGAGGCGAAGCCTCAGGTTACGGATTGCTTACGGTTAGGGAAAATCTGTGGATGTTTGCCCAATTTTATGGAATCTCAACCTCCGAGGCCAACCGCCGCATTGAGGAACTTCTGCACCGCGTCGGCCTAGCCGAATGGATGCATACCAAGACTTCGCAGCTTTCCACTGGCATGCGCCAGAAGATGAATGTTGTCAGGGGGTTTCTGACAGACCCCGAAATCCTCTTCTTAGATGAGCCAACGCTCGGCCTTGATGTGAACGCTGCCCGCCAAATCCGGCAGTTCATAAGGGATTGGCTGGAGGAGCATCCTGACCGCACTATCCTCCTGACCACCCACTACATGCAGGAAGCAGAAGAGCTGTGCGACAGGGTGGCTATAATTGACCAAGGAAGGATAGTGGCTTGCGATTCCCCGGCCGCTTTAAAGCAACAGCTTCGCCAGGAAGCCTTATTTGAGCTGGAAATTACCTATCCCCAAGGATTGACTTCTGAAGCCTTGCAAGCCATCGCCGGTGTCCACCGTGCGCTCCTGGCCGAAACCGATGGAGGTGCAAAGCTCAACTTAGCTCTTAAGGATGAATCAGCTCTTGCAGAAGTCATCCGTACCCTGACCGCTCATTCGGTTCAAGTCCGCCGTCTGACTAAAAAAGAGCCAACTTTGGAAGATGTCTTTGTAGAGCTGGTTGGCCGGCCGTTTGAAGAGGTTAAGGAGGATGAAGGCTAAGGCTACAGGCTGGAAGTTGTTTTTAAAGGCAGTGATAGCCCGTGCCTACCCCAGGATTGTAGCTCAACAAAGGGAGAGGTCATGGATTTTCTTTGACGTTTTCCTTTCGCTCCTGGCGGTCTCGGCTTATGTCTTCATCTATCGGGCTATAAAAGCTCCAGAAGAGTATATAGGCTTCGTAGTATTAGGCGGAGCTATGACTGCTTTCTGGCTGAATGTGCTTTGGAGCATGTCTACCCAATTTTATTGGGAGAAGGAGACGGGCAATCTCCCGCTTTACATAATATCACCAGCCCCTAAGATGGCCATCCTTTTGGGCAT
>CAZPWR010000452.1:0-3549 GCA_964590555.1 uncultured Anaerolineae bacterium
GAGCTCTTGGTCGCCGACATTGATATCCCAGAGGAGCTGGCCTCCGGAGTGGCCGTTGAACTCGTCACGCCGGAGCTGGTCAAGGGATGGCTTCCTCCAAGGCCAAAGGGAAGCCACAAGGGCACATTCGGCAAGGTCTTGGTCGTAGCTGGCTCCACTAACTACACGGGGGCACCTTGCCTTGCGGGTATGGCTGCCTTGCGGGTGGGGGCTGGCCTCGTAACCATGGCTGTACCGAACTCCGTTTACCCCATCATTGCCTCCAAGCTTACCGAAACTACCTTCCTCCTTTTGCCCAGCGACATCGGCTCTATAGTCCCCGATGCTCTGGAAATCCTTTCCGAAAACTGGCCTTCTTACCAAGTAATCCTCCTGGGCCCCGGCATCGGAAGGGACAAGCAGACGGTTCAATTCGTCCATCAGCTGGTCAGGAGGCGATGGGAGAGGGGAAAGATAGGGTTTGTAGGTGGTCAAGAGGTGCCGCTTCCCCCTCTTCCTCCCATGGTCATAGATGCCGATGGGCTCAATGCCCTCGCTGAGTTGCCACGTTGGTGGGAAGAGCTCAAGGGGATAAACGTCCTCACCCCTCACCCTGGCGAAATGTCGCGGCTCTCCGGAATCCCAGCCGAGGATATAAACCGGCGCCGCCCGGAAATCGCTCTGGAAAAGGCGAAGGAATGGGGCCAAGTTGTAGTCCTGAAAGGGGCTTATACTTGCATAGCCTCCCCTGAGGGCAGGGTCTACATAAACCCCTTTGCCAACCCGGCCATGGCTACAGCAGGAAGCGGTGATGTTTTAGCCGGGGCTATAGCCGGATTTATGGCTCAAGGGCTTGAACCCCTAAAGGCGGCCGTAGTGGGGGCCTACATCCACTCCCTTGCCGGAGAAATGGTGAGGGAGGAGAAAGGCGAGGCCGGCCCAGTGGCCGGTGACCTTTTGGAGAAATTACCGCTGGCTATCAAGAAGCTAAAGGGAGGGGCAACGTGAAGGTAACCTGCGTTGTGGACGATTCGGCTCTGCCTGGCTCAAGGCTTCTGAGCCAGCATGGCCTTTCTTTCCTGATTGAAAGCTACGAACGCTACATCCTTTTTGACACTGGCGCGAGCGGGAAAGTAATCCTACACAACCTGGCCCGCCTCGGAGTTGAGCCTGAGAGCCTCTCGGCCATAGTGCTGAGCCATGCCCACACTGACCATACTGGCGGGTTGGCGGCCATCTTAGAGCGCTCCCCCGATATCCCCGTCTATGCCCATCCCGATATTTTCATCCCCCGCCTCTCCTTGAGGGAGGAAAGGCTTAAAGACGTTAGTTTCCCCCTCAGCTGGGCCACGGCTATGCTCAAAATTAGGGTGAACTTGAGCAAAGAGCCTATGGAGGTGAGCCCTGGGATATGGACTTCTGGGGATATCAATCCACGGCCGGAGCCGGAAGGGCGCAGCGACCGCCACTTCGCCCGGGTAGAGGGTCGCCTCGTGCCCGACCCCTACCGCGATGATATGGCATTGGTGCTGGATTTAGGGGATAGGCTGGCTGTGGTTTGCGGTTGCTGCCATGCGGGCATCCTCAACACGCTGAGAGTGGTGAAGGAAAGGTTCCGCAAGCCGATAGAAGCCGTCTTCGGGGGATTGCACTTGGAAGATGCCGATGAAGCCACCATAATTCGGATTGGCGAGGTTCTAAAGGCTTGGGGGATTTCCAAGCTCTACGGTAACCATTGCACTGGGAACAAAGCCTTAGGCCTTCTGAAGGAAATCTTAGGGGAAGGCGTGGAGCCCTTCCCCGCTGGCTCTTCCGTAACCATTTGAAGGGGATAAAGCGATGAGGGGTAGCCAATACAGGCTTGGTCGGGAGCGCGAACGGCTCTATCGGGAGGAGAAATCCCTATGAGGATTGTCTACACCCGTCATGCCAGAAAGCGGATGACCCAACGTAAAGTCACGCCGGAGCAGGTGGAAGCTGTCCTAACAGGTCCAGATGAGATTCTTCCCGGTGATTGGGATGAGGAGATTGCCATTAAGCAATTCGGGACATCGGTAAAGAGGTTGTCCTTGTTTATACGGTCATTTCTAAACGCAAGAAAGAACATAGGGGGAGAAAGCCATGAAGATAGAATACGACCCGCAGGCTGATGCGCTTTATATCCAGTTCCGGGAGGGTGAAGTGGAGGAGACCTTGGAAGTGGGCAAGAATATCTTTGTAGACGTGGACAAAGAGGGCGCACCCCTGGGAATAGAAATCCTTTTTGTCTCCCGCCAGCTCGCCCCTGAGGACTGGATGACGGTTACTGTGAGCATCGGAAAAGTAGCAGAAAATGCTGGCATCGGATGACAGGTGCGTCTCGGTCATCTCGCCTGGCCGTAAACGATTAGGCTCAGGCAAAGGAGGGCCGCTGAAGCGCCCCGCTTTGTCCGTGCGGTTAGCGGAGAGAGGGCGCTTCCAGTGCCTTCCGCACCTTCAGCCGAGCTTCCTGCGGCTTGGCCCAAGGTGTCATTGCGAGCGAAACGAAGCAATCTCCAAGTGCGAAATCTAACCCTTTGAGGCGGCAAGCGCTATGCACGATGTAATCGTAGTGGGAGCAGGAATAGCCGGGGCTTCGGCAGCCTTTTTCCTGCGGCAAGAGGGGCTTAAGGTTTTGGTGATAGAGAAGGAGAAGCTCCCCCGCTATAAACCCTGCGCTGGCGGAGTCCCTCGCTCGGTCTTCAAGTTCTTCCCCTTCCCCTTTGACCCAGTCATTGAGAGGGAGATTGCCGGGGAGCGCTACTCTTTCCGGGGGGAGAAAGAGGTCTTTGTCCCTCTCCCTTCTTTCCCCGTGGTAATGGTTATGAGGGACAAATTGGACTGGTTCGTCTTAGAGAAATCGGGGGCCGAGGTGGCCGATGGGGTCAGGGTGATAGGGGTGGAGGAGGAGAAGGACAGGGTCACGGTTTTTGCCGAAGGGGGATACAAGTGGCAGGCCCGCTACCTTGTAGGGGCCGACGGGGCCGGCTCCATAGTAGCCCGATGCCTCAATTTGAACCTCAGCGGGCCAATGGGCGCAGCCTTGGAAGCCGAAGTCCCGGCCGATGAAGGGCTCTTAGCTCGCTTTTCCTCCGAGGCCTTCTTCCTCTTCGGTGCCATAACCCCTGGCTACATCTGGGTCTTCCCCAAAAAATCTCACCTCTCCGTAGGCATCGGAGCCATGGGCAGAACCAAGGAGCCCCTTAAAGCTACCTTCTTCCGGTGGATGGAACGCCTTGGCATCCCCCTGGACAAAGCTACACTGAAGGCCCATCCCCTGCCTATTTACCTCCGAAATGGCCGACTCCACTCCCGGCGAACAATCATCATTGGGGATGCGGCTCGGCTTATGGACCCACTCCTTGGGGAAGGGATAAGGTATGGGGTCAAAAGCGCCTACCTTGGGGCTAAAGCCATCCTCACAGGCGACCTTTCTTCTTATACCAAGACAGTTCATCGGACAATCGCTCCGCACCTTAGAGCAGCCCTAATTTGGGCTTGGGCCTTTTACCGCCATCCCTGGGCAAGCTTTGAATTAGGCGTTCGCAATCC
>CAZPWR010000453.1:0-9077 GCA_964590555.1 uncultured Anaerolineae bacterium
GGCCTGGAGCCCTCCATGGTTACCGCAATAGCCGACCCTGAGGCATTGGGGACCCTTTCGGCTAAGAATATTTCCGAGGGATTGGGGACTTCCTTAAGGCCCTGCTCTTCCATCTCAAAAACTCCGACCTCAGAGGTGGCACCGAAGCGGTTCTTTACACTCCTGAGGATTCTGTAAGCATGGAAGGGGTCGCCCTCAAGGTAGAGGACAGCATCAACAGCATGCTCAAGGACCTTAGGCCCCGCTATATCCCCGGCCTTGGTCACGTGGCCTACCAGAAAGACCGGGGTTCCGGTAGCCTTAGCCATTTTCAAGAAGGCATAGGCGCACTCCCTAACCTGCACTATGCTCCCTGGGGTTGACTCCAGGTATTCGGAATAAATGGCCTGGATTGAATCCACCACCACAACGAAAGGTTCCATACGTTCAATATGGTTGAGGATTTGCTCTAAAGAGGTCTCGGCCAAGATGTAGAGGTTTTCCTCCCGCACATCAAGTCGGGCCGCCCTCATCTTAATCTGGCGGACGGACTCTTCCCCTGAGACGTATAGGACTGGGCGGGGGCTCTCGCGGGCTAACATGGAGGCAAGTTGCAGGAGCAAAGTGGATTTGCCTATGCCTGGTTCCCCCGCTATCAAGATTACGGAGCCAGGGACTATACCTCCTCCGAGCACACGGTTCAGCTCCAGCATGGGTATTTCTATTCTGGTTACATCCTCAGAAGGGACGGCGGTTATCGGGACAGGCTCGGAAGTTGGGGTGATTAAGGTGCGGGGGGAGGTTTTACGAACTTCTACAACCTTTTCCACCAAAGTATTCCATTCCCCGCACTGAGGGCACCTGCCTGCCCACTTCGGGAAAGAAGCCCCGCAATTTTGGCAAACATAAACTGTCTTTTCCTTCATCGCTGACCCCTTGAGGTAATTATAAGCCATCCTGTAAGGCAAAGCAAAAAGGGAAAACAAGGGGTATGGGTTAGCCAGAGGGGGTCAGTCATATGCGTGCGATGCCATTGCCAACCCCCGCTCTCCGATCAGGCTTGCATTCTATACCAGCAATCATCACCCGCTTTAGGTGGGAAATTGGTCGGGATGAACCACGGCTTCTCTTGGCCCAAGTCTCAACGGGCGAGCAAGGTACACCTAAGCCGGTTCTTCAGTGTGGCAAAGGCGATGCCACACCTATGAAAAGAGGTCCTTGGCTTAGAACCGAAGGGCAAGGCCTCGCCAAATCTTTTACACCATCGGTCCCGCAGCATAATTGACCCTAAAACCTACCCTTCTCAAAGCGAGCGACCGTCCAACCCGGAGGCTTAAAGAGGACGATTTTAGTCGGCGCATAAGAATATTACAAGCCGTGCCCGGCCTTCCTTTTGCTTGCGTTGAGTATCGTAATTCCCACGATTTCCCCTTTCTCGTATCTAATGATGATGTCATCATCGTAAGCTCGGAATCATCGGCAGGCTTGGCTTTTTGAAGTTGATGTACAAAACGTCGGCTTCTCTATCGTAGAATGTCCAAATCCTTGGATATGGGACCTCCAGTAGCTCAGGCACAAGGTTCAATATCTTCTTTAGCCCTGCCGCTTCCATAACCTCCTCCTTTCAAGCTGTTTCCTCCGTCTCGTCATGAAGATGCAGATTTTACGATGAGGAGCTAAAGGAACTTTTGGAAAACTTCGTTCCCCAGTAGCCTTCCACGGGGGGTTAGGCGAATTCCCATCTCGCTCCTTTCCAAAAGTCCCAGCTCTAAAAGCTCTTCCGCCTGAGGGCCATAAACTTCCCAGAAATCCCGCCCGAACCGGCGCCGAAATCCTTCAAAGCTTACCCCTTCTTTCACCAATCTCAAGCCGAGGATTACCGTCTCAGCCATCTCCATAGACGGTGTTATCGGTTCCACATCGCAAGCCACTGGGGAAGGGAAGCCCTCAATTTCCGGGGATGAAAGGATACAGATGTATTCCCTTGGCTCCAGGACGTTGTGCCAGCGCATCCCCCAGCGGAAGGAGTGGGCCCCGGCGCCGAAGCCTAAGTATGGCAGGTTGAGCCAGTAGCGAAGGTTGTGCCGGCAGGCAAAGCCGGGTTTGGCCCAGTTGGATATTTCGTAGTGCTCGTAGCCTGCTTCCTCAAGCATTCCCTCCGCCATGCAATACATATCGGCAGCGAGGTCTTCATCGGGGCGGGGGATTTCCCCTGAGGCCACCCTCTGAGCCAACGGTGTGCCTTCTTCAATGGTCAGGGCATAAAGGGATAGGTGTTCAGGGGCAAGCTCCAGGGCTTTTTCCAAGGTTATACGCCATTTCTCCAAGCTCTGGAAGGGAATGCCGTACATGAAGTCCAAGTTTATGTTCCTGAAGCCTGCATCCCTCGCTTCCCGGAAGGCTTTCTCTATCTCTTCGGGGTTGTGAATTCGCCCCAGAAGGGCGAGTTCATCCTCGTGGAAGCTTTGGGCGCCCAGGCTAAGGCGGTTTACCCCCATCCCACGCAGCGCTTCCAAAGAGGACTTGTCCACAGTCCCAGGGTTAGCCTCAAGCGTGATTTCAGCGTCGGGCAGAAGGCCGAAGTCCTCCCTTATCCTCTCAATCACCTTTCCGATGAGCTCTGGAGGCAAAAGCGATGGTGTTCCGCCTCCGAAGTAGAGAGTTTCCCCCGCTTCTGGCTCTGGGAACTGAGCCAAGTAGGAGATTTCCTTGGCCAGCGCTTCCACGTAGGGCTGGAAAAGACCTTCAAGGCCAGCGTAGGAATTGAAATCGCAATAGTAGCATTTCTTACGGCAGAAAGGGATGTGAACGTAAAAGCTAATCGCCATACCGTTCAATTATCTCCTGAGCGATTTCCTTCATGGGGCGGCGGGAGTCACGGCTGAGCCGGTGGATGAACAAGAAAGCCTCGGTTTCCCTCATCCCCTCTTTTTCCATGAGCAAGTGCTTGGCTTTATCCACTATCTCCCTGGTCCTAAGTGCCTCTTCCAAATTCTCCTTCTCTTGGCGGAGCCCTTCCCATTCCTCAAAGCGTTTCACGGCAATTTCCAGCGTTGCCAATAGTTCGGCTTCTTTCACTGGCTTTACTAAATAAGCCATGGCTTCGGCTTCCCTGGCTTTATCCACTAACTCCCTATCGCTGTAGGCGGTCAGGATTATCACCGGTATAGGGGTTACCTTGCGGAGGATTTCAGCCACTTCCAGGCCATCAAGTTCCGGCATCTTTATATCCAATATAGCCAAATCAGGGGAAGTGGAGCGAGCCAGCTCCAAAGCCTCTTTCCCGTCGGCGGCGGAGGCTACGACTTTGTGGCCAGCTTCTTCCAGGATTTTTTTGAGGCCAAGCCTTATAATAGCTTCGTCATCGGCTATAAGGATGCGAAGCATCTCTCCCTCCGTCTTAAATATAAACCCGATGGGCGCTGAAAGCAAGAGTTGCTAAAAGCCGGAGGAGGTGGTATCATGGAACCAAAGGCGAGGCGGCAACGTCTATATCCTTTAGGAACCCCAAAAGCGGAGGCCTTAACGATGCCTAAGTATCTGAGGCTTTTTTCTCTGATGGCTCTGTTTGCCTTAGCTTTAAATGGAGCTTGCGCCCCAAAAGCTCCCACGGAACCACCGGTAGTCCTCTCCTTCTCCCCGGCCGAGGGTGAAGAGGTAAAAGTAGATACTCCAATCACCATTACTTTTAACCAACCGATGGACAAGGAGTCGGTGGAGAAGGCTTTGGCCATAATCCCTCAGGTTAAAGGTACTGTAAGTTGGAGCAAAAACACCCTCGTTTTCCGTCCCGAAGAGGGTTGGGCCAGGGATACTATCTACAGGGTAAGGCTTGGAGTTGAAGCCAAAAGCTCGGCTGGTTTGCCTCTATCCCGGCCTTTGGAATTCTCCTTCTCTTCCGTAGGTTACCTTGAAGTTTCAGCTGTTCAGCCCGCCCCTAACTCTACCGACGTAGGAGTTGAGCGCTCTATCTCCGTCGTCTTCAACCGGCCGATAGTGCCGTTGGCCGCCATTGAGGAGCAGAAGGATTTGCCTCAGCCTTTGGAAATTGAGCCTGCGGTGAAAGGCAAAGGCTACTGGCTTAACACCTCCGTCTTCATCTTCAAGCCCGACCCCGCCCTTGCCCCTTCCACCACTTACACTGTCACAGTGAAGGCAGGCCTAAAGGATACTTCGGACAATGCCTTGGAAAAGGACTACTCCTGGAGCTTTACCACCGAACCCTTCTACGTCAAGAATTTTAGCCCAAAGGGCTACGGTGTTCCGTTAACTTCACCGATAACAGTAACCTTTAACGCCCCAGCCTCGCGCTCATCGGTGGAGAAGAACTTTTCGCTTGAGGAAGCAGAGGAAAAGCGAAAGGTTCCTGGCTCCTTCCGCTGGGAAGACGATTACACCGTGGTCTTCATCCCCGCTCAGAAACTCAAGGTAGGGACAAAATACCAGGTCCGGATAGAAAAAGAGGCCAGCGCAGCTTCAGGAGGCAACCTCGTATCCCCGGTCCAATGGTCCTTCCAAACCGTCCCATACCCGGCCATCTCTTACACCAGCCCTCATGCTGGGGCGAAAGATGCTGACTTGTGGGGGATCAACATTTACTTCAACGCACCCATAGACCCCAAAACCTTGGCCGGTAAATTCATCGTAACCCCGACCCTAACCAACGTCTATACCTGGTGGAACGAATTTGACAAAGTTTTCTACATGAGTGCTCAGCTTGAGCCTTCAACCCTCTACACCGTTACCGTGATGAAAGGCATAGCTGACCCCTACGGCAACGTCATCGGGGAAGATTACGTTTTTACTTTCACCACCAAAGCCCTTGACCCAGCTGTATACTTTGCTACGCCGGGAGATATCCTTTACGATGCCCGTAAAGCAGAGGAACTTTTGGCCAGAGTATTCTACGTAAACGTCTCCCGTTTGGATTTATCCCTCTACCGCTTGAGCGAGGAGGAGTTCATTAACCGTTACCTCGTGCTCAAACGCTCCTCCCTGATAAATTCCTGGTCTCAAGAAGTTTCACCTCCGCTCAACAAAACCGAAGTGTTTACCGTCCCCTTGAGGATGAAGGATGGCTCTCCGCTCACTCCTGGCCTTTACCTCTTGAAAGTCACAGCACCGGAATTGAGTAAATACGCTTACGAGGTCAAGCAATACTTCGCCGTGGTCAACGCCGGACTTATCCTTAAGTATTATCCTACCGGAGCCTTGGTATGGGCTACAGACTTCAGGACGGCCGAACCGTTGCCTGGGGTTAAGATAAAGCTAAGGACCTCGGAAAGAGTCTTAGCTGAAGGGGTTAGCGACAAAGATGGAATCGCTCTCCTGGAGTTTAGCAAGGAAGGGTTTGACCCATGGGCTCGGATCATGGCTTTCGCCTATGGGGAAGGGCTTTTCGGGGTGGTTTCCAACTCCTGGAATGCCGGCTTATCCCCTTGGGAGTTTGGCCTTAGCTTTCTCATGGAGCCGAGGCAGTACCGTGGGTTCATTTACACCGACCGCCCTATTTACAGGCCAGGCCAAGTGGTCCATTACAAAGGTGTGTTCAGGCTGGACGACGACGCTTACTACCAGCTTCCACCGCTTGGGGAAAAGGTCCTGGTGAGCATCTACGATGCCGAAGGCAAGTTGATTAGCAAAGATGAAAAAGCCGTTGGCCCTTACGGGACCATAAGTGGCGACCTTGCCTTAGGAGATGAGGCTTCCTTAGGCTACTATCGGATTGAGGCGGATATCGGTGGGGAGCGGACGGAAGGCTTCTTCCAGGTAGCTGAGTACCGCAAGCCCGAATTTGAGGTCTCCCTCAAGACCGATAAGGATAGCTACATACAAGGCGAAAACATAACCGTGACCGTATCGGCCATTTACTACTTTGGCCAGCCGGTCAAGGAGGCTAAGGTCTATTGGTCGGTGATGAGTCGGGACTATTTCTTCCACCACCCCGATTACCCCTACTATGAGTTCACCGATTACGAGTGGGGCGAGGAGTGGAGAGGCCCATACGGGGAAAGCATAGCTTCCGGCGAAGGGAAGACGGATTCTCAAGGGCTGTTTTCTTTCACCATCCCCGCCGATATCTCCACCAAGAAGCTTTCCCAGTTCTTCACCATTGACGTAAGGGTGGTGGATGTGGATGGGAGGGAAGTGGCTTCTCAGGCCTTTGCTACTATCCACAGAGGCGAATTCTACATCGGCCTGGCCCCAAGGTCGTGGGTTGGAAAGGTCGGGGAAAAGCAGTTTGTTGACGTGGCCCTGGTGAAAACCCCAGGGAGGGATGGCTTCCCTCAATCGGTTACAGTGGTAGTTTCAAAGCATCGGTGGTACAGCGTTCAAGAAGAGCTGGAGGACGGAACCTTCCGGTGGGTCACCAAAGTTGAGGATACCCCAATTTTGACCACTACCGTTAAGCTGGACGAGAAAGGGCAAGGGGTCGTAGAGTTCACGCCGGATGAAGGGGGCACTTACAAGGTCTCTGCCTCCGCCCGAGACCGCCTGGGGAACGAAATTCGCTCTGCTGCTTACCTCTGGATAAGCTCCCATGAATACGTAAGCTGGCCTCGGGCAAAAGAGCTCAAGGTTGACCTAATTCCCGATAAGAAGGAGTACCGCCCTGGGGATACTGCCCGAATCCTCATCCCATCACCTTATCCCAAGCCGGTGAAAGCTCTACTAACCGTAGAACGGGGTCGGATAATGGAGCACAGGGTCCTCACCGTGACCCCCGGTGGCTTCACTGTTGAGATTCCCCTGACCGAAAGGCACATCCCCAACGTTTACGTTTCGGTAATACTTCTGAAAGGGGAGGCAGGGGACGAAACCATTGAGCCATACCGCACTGGCTACATTAAGCTTTCAGTTGCACCCGAAAGCAAACTCCTCCAAGTCCAGATAACCCCCGACCGAGAGAAAGCCGGCCCTGGGGAAACGGTAAGCTTTGAAGTCAAGGTAACGGATGCTCAAGGCAAAGGCGTTAAGACTGAGCTTTCCCTGGCTCTTGTGGATAAAGCTCTACTTGCTTTAGCAGAAAGGCCTCCTTCTCTGGTTCAAAACTTCTGGCAGGAAAGGCCTCTAAGCGTTAACACGAGCGCCAGCCTGGCTGTTTCGGCCGAGCGCTTCACTTTAGCCAGAGGCAAAGGAGGAGGCGGAGGCCTTGAAGAGTTTGCACCCATACGCCGGGAATTCTTGGACACTGCTTATTGGGTCGCTTCCCTTGAAACCGATGCCCAAGGCTATGCCCGCGTTACCGTCAAGCTCCCCGATAACCTCACTACTTGGCGGATGGATGCCAAGGGCGTGACCACAAGCGAGCTCATGGGCGAAGGCCAGAAAGACCTTGTAGTTTCCAAGGACCTACTCATAAGGCCGACTCTGCCCCGCTTCTTCACCGTAGGGGATGAGGCCGAAATCGGAGCTGTGGTCCACAATAACACCTCCCGGCTCCTGGAAGTGAAGGTTTCCTTGGAGGCCAAGGGATTGGAAATCCATGGCGATTCCTCCTTGGCCCTCTCCATCCCCGCTTACGATAAGGTCCCAGTCCGGTGGAAGGTGAAAGCCCCTGGCGTGGAAAAAGCAGTGGTAACAATGCGTGCCTCCGGAGGCCAGTTATCGGACGCCGTGGAAATCACTATCCCGGTCTACCATTACTCCACTCCTGAAGTAGTATCCACCGCTGGAGTCTTAGAGGAGGATGGTGAAAGGGTTGAGCTTATCCGTCTGCCTCAGGTTATGGACCCCGCTCTGAGCAAGCTTGTAGTCAAGCTTGAGCCATCCTTAGCCGCAGCCATGCAAGGCGGCCTCACTTACCTTGAGCATTACCCCTACGAGTGCATAGAGCAAATCGTCTCTAAGTTCCTCCCCAATGTCTTCACCTACAGGGCTCTGCGAGAATTGGGGATTGAGGACGAAGAGCTCAAGGCCAAAGTTGCCCAGATGGTAGGCGTAGGCCTTCAGAAGATTTACGCTCGCCAGAACTACGACGGTGGCTGGGGGTGGTGGGGGCCGGATAAAAGCAGCCTCAACCTCACATCCTACGTCCTCCTCGGCCTCGTAGAAGCCAGGGATGCCGGCTTCGCTGTGGACCAAAAGGTGATGAAGAGGGCAGCACTTTTCATAAAAGAGAACCTTTCCCTTGTTGAAGGGCCAGAGAGTCGTAGGGCCAACATCCAAGCCTTTGCCCTCTACGTCTTAGCGCGCTACGGTGAAGGCGACGTAAGTCGGTGCATGGCCTTGTACCGAGAGAGGAAGAACTTAGACCTTGGCCACTACGGCAAGGCCTTCCTGGCCATGGCCCTCCAAATCCTGGCCCCCTCCGAAACTTTGCCGATTGACACTTTGCTGGATGAAATCCTTGGGCAAGCCGTTTTAGACGCCACCGGTGCCCACTGGGAAGAAGCTCCGGACTATTGGGCGATGAACACCAATACCCGTTCCACCTCCATAATCCTTTCGGCCTTTGCCCGGATAAAGCCATCCCATCCCCTCCTGCCCAACGTAGTGCGCTGGCTGATGACGGCCAGGAAAGAGGACCGCTGGTCTTCCACTTACGAGACAGCTTGGGCCATCATGGGCCTTACCGATTACATGAAAGCCACGGGAGAGCTCAGGGCTTCTTACCGCTATCTCTTGGCTTTGAACGAGCAAGAAATAGCATCGGGAACCATCACGCCAGAGATGGTGAGGAAGGCCATTGAGGCCGAAGTACCAGCAACCGAGCTTAAGGCCGAAAAGCTAAACCGCCTAACCATCGCAAGGAAGGCGCCGGAGGGACAAGATAAAGGCCCCGGCCGCCTGTATTACGCAGCCTACCTGCGCTACTTTGTCCCAGCGGAGAAGATTGAAGAATTACAGCGTGGGATTATAATCCAGCGCCGCTACACAGACCCGACGTGCCAGAAGGAAATCTGCCCGTCCATAGATAAAGCCGAGGTGGGCCAGCTAATCAAAGTCAACCTGACGATAATCGCCCCCCGCTATTTGACCCACCTGGTGGTAGAAGACCCGATACCTGCTGGGGCAGAGATAGTGGATACGAGCCTCAAGACCGTTTCGGTTATTTACCAGCAAGGAGGCGAGCTCAGGAAGAAATCCGAGCCAGT
>CAZPWR010000454.1:0-8734 GCA_964590555.1 uncultured Anaerolineae bacterium
GCATACCTGATAACCCGCTCCCGCTCCTCCCCGTCGTCGGCCCGGAGCAGAAAGTCGGCCGGATTGGCGAGCCCCTCCGCGCCCCGCACCAGTCCCCGCCAGTCCCGGTAGGCCCGGCGGGTAACGCTCCCATCCGGGGCAATCACTTCCACCACGCGCCCCAGCGCATCGTAGCGAGTGACCGTCTTCGGACGGCTCCAGTTAGGGGTGATATATGTCCCGCCGGTAGCGGTCACAGTGTACGGCAAGGTGACTGTCACCGGCCGCCCCAGGGCGTCGTAGGCGATATCCTGCACCACCAGCCAGCCATTTTCTGCTTGCGTCTGGGTCTGGATGGGCCGCCCCAGCCCGTCGTAGAAGGTCCAGGAACGTCGGTAGGTGGGGGTGGGGTTGTACGGGTCCACTCGGACCTCGGTGGTGATGGCCCAGGGAGCCGAAAGCGCATCGCCATTGGGGTAGGCGTAGCGCACCGCCGGGATGGACTCGCCGGGATAGGTCACGCCTATAAGTCGCCCAAAGTCGTCGTAGGTATAGTGGGTGGCCGCGCCGTTGGCATCGGTGATGACGGTGGGGACGCTCAGGCTGAGGTCCCACTGCATGCGTGTCGTCTGCGTTAACGGGTTAGTAGTGGAGATGGGGTACTGCCAGTAGACCGGATCGTAGCTGGTACGGGTGACCCGGCCCAGCGGGTCGGTTGTGGCGATGGGATTGCCCCTGTCGTCATACTGTATCGTGGTCGTCACCCAGCCCCAGCCGTCCAGACCGCGCATCACGGTGGTAGGGCTGCCCCGGGTCGGGGCCGCACCCCAGGGCTGGCCATCGTAGGCGGTGCGGGTCTGGCGGACCACCCGACCATCAGCATCCAGGAGGCTCTCGGTGGCGACTCGGTCTACAATCCAGCGTGCCGTGTTGTAGACATAAGCTCGCTCTACCGTCACCTCGTCACCTGGGCGCGTGGCGTCGCCGTACTGCACGATGCGGGTGACGTTGCCGTAATCGTCATAGGCGTAGTCGGTGCGGCGGTATGGGCCGTTCCCGTCGTTTGGGTATTCGCAGACCGCCACGGGCGCAACGAAGCGTCGTCCGCCCCCCAGGTCGCGCGCCTGCCAGCGGGTGGTCCGCACTGCCAGAACATTGCCGGCACTATCGTAATCTATCCGCTTGTATTCTCGCCCTTGCAGGCCATTGGTGTCGGCCACGTCTCCGCCGCAGACGCCCGTCGCTGTGTTCTGCCCCAGCCCTTGGTGGAAGTAGTGGTCGGTGTAAGCCGCAACTGAGCCGTCGGCATTCCGCCGGATGACGCGCACACGCGGGTGGCCGCGAAACTCTGTCCCCTGCCAACTGCCGGAGTGGGGGCCGTCGTCTGTGGCGTTGCGGTATTCGTAAACTATGCGCATCTCCGGCCCCACCCCGGGGCTGGCCGTCACTTCCCGCACCCGGTAACGATACCAGCACTTGCCATCTTCGTTGGGGCCCATGATCTGACCGTTCTGAAACCGCGGCATCCCCAACGGCTCGATGTAGTTGAAGCTGAAGCTCCCACCATAACCGGTAGAGACCCAAACCAACCGAGGTTTGTAGCCACCCTCGCTCTTGCTCTCACCCTGCACACAGTTGCTGCTGTAACCAGCCCATAGTGTGTAGGCAAAAGTGATTGGCGGCAAACGCGTCCCATCAGCACTGAACTTTTGAACGGTGTTTAAGACCAGGAAGCTGCTCTGAGGATGAACGGAGGTGGTCAATTCATACCGCTTAGTTAGCTGCTCCTGTCCCTCGCTGTCGCTGTAGATTTCAATCGCTTGCAGGCGTTTCTTGCTCCAGAAGGTCTGAACAAGTTGAATCCCAGCGGTCTGGCTGTCAAATTGTGAGGGATAGTCTGTTCGGTCAGCAACTATAAAGCGGATTTTGTGAGCTGCTTTTGGCCAGCTGTAGGTGATTTGGTCTACATAGCCGCCCCGCACATAGCCCTGCGGTATTACCCGACAATCGTACCCACTGCACGGATTGTAGTCCGCATAGCAGTACCACTGGCCGTCCCAGATAAAGCAGAAATTGTTGCGTTCTGGGATCCACTGGATGCGTATGACATTGTTGTGGGAGTCCACAACCTGATCCAAGTTCCATCGCCAATTGATGGGGTCCAGGTCTGGCTCGTTGTCACATCCGGTGGAAACCATCCACCAGGCTGAGAAATCACTCCCGTAGCCGGGGAGGTTGGCGGTTTCGTCGGTGTAGCCGAAACGATATTGCGTTCCATCCGGCGTAGTCACCATCCAGTAGTCCCCGCCTCGGTTGGTAGTTGTCTCCAGCCGCTGCACCCGCCAGTAGCGCTCATCCTCCGTGCGGTACTCGTTGTTCCCGATAGGGATCAACTTGCTGCTCATGCCGTTCAGCACTAGGTAATATTCGTTGGTGCACCGTGGCACACCGTTAGGGTCCGGCTCAATCTTGCGGGCGATGTAGCCCGGGTCTAAGTTCCACCCTAGTCCCACCCACGAGCTTTGCGGGTTCTGTGTGCCGCGCAATTCGTCCCCCACCCCGCTGTGGTAGCGTAGGACAAGGGCTGGTACTTGCCCGTTCCGCCCGGGCGGCACTTCAATCGGGATCTCCCACACCACTGCACCAGTGAAGAGATCTACCTGAAAGTCGCGCACCGTCGGTTGCCAAGGCTGCGCATAGTTGCCGAGGTCGGATTGAGTGGAAAAGGCTACAGCGAATGTTCCTCCTTCCTCCACCTTCGCCGTGAGCACCAGGTCCTCTCCCTCCCAGCGGCGAGTGGTCGGCAATTGTTCCCAGCGCTTGGTGGCCTCCTCGTATCGGAATAGGGTCACCAGTTGCCAGGAAACGGAATCCGCGGGGAGTTCCTTCCGGGAGAGCCGCACTCCGATGGCTGATGGCGCTACTTCCCGGACTGCGAAACTTCTCCCCAAGCTGTAGGGAAGAAAAGCAGGGAGGTCCTTTGGCTCTTCCCACACTACTTCAGTTGGCGTTTCGGCCCTTCCGGCTGAGAAGCGCACCCAAGCGCGGTGGTCAGGGGAGACAAGCAAGCCACCGGCCTCTGGTGTGACCTGTGCTCGCCCCGGCTGAACGATCCAGACTTCGGCCGTTGCAATTGCGCGTGTCTCAGCGGATATGGCCTCAAATTTGACCGATGCAAGGGAATCTACAGGCCCTACGGCGCGCAACACCAAGGTCAAGGTAATGCTTGCTTTGGCATCAAGCATCTTTATCGTGGCATGCGCTTGTTTCCCTTTTGCCTCATAGGTCCAGTCTGGCTGGTCGGGGATAGAATGCAGGTTGTCCGGTAGGAAGGCACGCACAGAGATATCGGTTCGCGCCGTATCGCCGGGGTTATCTAACTTCAGATTGATAGAGACCGTTTCGCCTGGTGTAGCCCACTCAGGTTCGGTCCAAACGGTGAGGGCGAGGGCTGGAACTGATACAGGTGGGGTGGGAACAGGGCTGGTGAACGTAGTAGCTTGAGGTTGCGGCGTCGGCGTAGGGAGTGGTGAGGTAAAAGTTGGTGAGCCGTTCATCACAGTGGGGCCAGTTCTGGGGAAGGTGAACGGCTCGGGTAGCAAAGTATGTAATAGGGATAAAATGAGCATGAACAATGTAAATCGGGACATCGCTGGCTAAAAAAATTATAGCGCAAAAATCTCCTTCGTCAAATCTTTGAAGGGAAAGGCTCTGCTGCCAGCTCGGCAATGGTTATTTTCTCCAGCTCTTTGAGCAAGAGTTCCTGGAGATAGCACCAACGCCCTCGGACTGGGCACGTATCGCCGAAGGGGCAGCTGGCAGGGTTTTCTACGCACTTTGATATGACAAATATTGGCTCAAAGTAGAGGATGACATCTTTAAGGGTAATCTCTGCTGGTGGGCGGCCAAGGCTTATCCCGCCACTTCGCCCCTGTAAAGCTTTGATGAACCCGCCGCGGGCAAGCTTAGCTACTACCCTTGCCGCATATTGCTTAGGGATTTGCATCTCTTTTCGCAGTTCCCTTGTGGGCACTACTGCTTCTGGCCCCCTCTTCGCCAGAGCCAAGAGCAGGCGGATAGCATAATCGGTCTCTCGGCGAATGCGCAGCATCTTGGGAACTCCTTTTTACTTTATTATACATCAGATAACACCCAAAGCAACTCCGGCCTTGGGCTTAAAATTTTAAGGCTTTATCAACACTACTGAAAGCGGCTCTTGACTAAGTTTAGGAGGTTTGGTATAATTCCCCAAAAACTGAGCGGAGGAGGTGGATTATGGAGAGGATGGTAGGTACATGCCCTGCTTGCGGAGCACAGATGGCCGTCAAAAGGCTTCAGTGCCCGGAGTGTGGGACTTCTATTGAGGGCAACTTTGATTTGGGTAGGCTCTACCGCCTTAACTCGGAGCAGATGCATTTCATAGAGCTTTTCCTCCAGTGCGAGGGGAAGCTAAACAAAGTCCAGAAAATCTTGAACATCTCTTACCCTACGGCAAAGGCTCGCCTCTTGGATGCGCTAAGGGCAATGGGGTACGAGGTGAAGAAAGAGCCGGCTGTGCTGCGGAGGAGAAGGAAGACCTCTCCTACTCCCTAAGGGCGGAGGGAATCTTGGGGTTCATAAGGATGATGAACCCCGAAAGGGACCTGGAAGGGCTTGCTAACCTTTTAGAGGAAGCCTTCGGGTACGATTTGAGCCAGGAAGGCCGAGAATTATTGCGGGAGCTCCGGCTCTTGGGGAAAATGGGACCGCTGGGCGGTTTGCTCTTCGCCCTGGATTCGGCCCTGAGAGGGGAATTCAAGGGCTTCGTCTGGGATGAAGGGGGGAAAGTGGCGGGGAACGTTTCGGTTAGCCAAACGGGGTGGGACCGCTGGCACATAAGCAATGTGGCTGTGGCTCCAGCCTACCGTTCCCGAGGGATAGCCCGCCGCTTGATGCAGACAGCCCTAACTTACATATGGGAACAGGGCGGACGGTGGGTAACCCTGCAGGTGAGGGAGGATAACCCAGTAGCCATATCCCTGTACAAAAGCCTGGGGTTTGAGGAGCTGGGGAAAATAGCGGAGATGGAACTTGAAGCCCCAGCTAAGCCCTTTCCCCCCGGTGACCAGGCGGCAGACTTTGATTTGTCACGCTGGATGGATGAGTACGAACTGGCTATGGAGTCAATCCCGCCAGGCCTTCTGTGGCTGGAAAGGCCAAGGCCCGAAGGCTTCCGCCCCCTATCCTTTAACCCTTTCCTGAACCGCTTGGCCTATCTGGCCCAAGGATATGACCTGCACCATGTCATGGTCCTCAAGGGCGAGGAAATGGTGGCAACTGCCGCTTTGTGGAAAAGCCTTTGGGGAAAAAGGCACAAGCTCCAATTCCTAATCCACCCGGAAGTTCGCGGCGAGGTTGAAGAGGCCTTGGCGAGAAGTATCCTCAAGCCATTGGCCAAACCATTCCGAGGTGTAGCTTACACTAAAATCCCCGCTGAATACGAGGAGCTAATCCAGGTTCTGGAAAAGGCAGGGTTCAAAACTGCACGGGTGTTAGTCCAGATGCGGCTGGACTTGGAAAATGCCAATAAGGAGGTGTTGAGCTATGGAGGAGGCGAAGCTGAAAATTCTGAAGATGCTGGAGGAAGGGAAGATAACAGCTGAGGAAGCTATCAGGCTATTGGAAGCTCTGGAAGGACCACGCCGTTGGGAACCACCTGCCGGGCAATGGTTCCGTGTGAAAGTCACTGACCTGCGCACAGGGAAGCAGAAAGTTAACATAACCTTACCGTTGGGCCTCGTAAACTTCGGCTTCAGCGTCGGTGCTCGCTTCTTCCCCCGTTGGGAAGAAATTTGGGAGAAGATAAAGACAGGAGCTAAGGGCAAGATTGTGGATTTGGAGGATGAAGAGGAAGGGGAGAAGGTGGAAATCTACATTGAGTGAGGTGGAAAATGCGCCGTTTCCTCATAAGGTGGTTCATAAACACTGTGGCCATTTGGGCAGCCGTGCAGCTTGTTCCCGGGATTGAGTTCACCGGGAACTGGCAAGGCTTGGCCATCCTGGCCCTAATCTTCGGTATAATCAATGCCCTGATAGGCCCTATCCTCAGGTTTTTGACCTGCCCACTCATAGTGCTCACTTTGGGCCTTTTCACTTTGGTGATAAACGCCATCTTGCTGGCCCTCACCTCTTGGGTGGGGCAAATGCTCGGCTTCCCCTTCTACATCCGCGGCCCTCTCCCAGCTCTTTGGGGGGCGATTGTGATAAGCGTGGTGAGCATAATTTTGAGCCTGCTCCTCCGGGAAGAGAGATGAAGCTTGAGGCTTTGCTGGAGGAAATCCGGGAAGCCGGCTTATTCCTCCAAGCCTTCGGCTCGGCTGAAGCGGAAATTTCCGGGATTGTGCACGATTCCCGGATGGTTAAAGGCGGGGAAATCTTCGTGGCGATACCCGGCCTCAGCCAGGATGGCCACCAGTTCATCCCGCAAGCGGTGGAAAGAGGAGCTGCCGCTGTAGTTGGCGAGAAAGACGTTTCGGACCTACCTGTCCCTTACATCCAAGTCAAAGATTCCCGCCATGCCTTGGCCATACTTTCGGCCGCCTTTTACGGTCACCCAGGCCGCAAGCTCCGGGTAATCGGAGTGACCGGGACCGATGGCAAGACTACCACGGTCAACTTAATCCACTCCATCTTAGAGGCAGCAGGCTACAAGGCCGGGATGATAAGCACGGTGAACGCCCGCATAGGCGATAGGGTTTACGACACCGGCCTCCACACCACAACCCCCGAGGCCCCCGACGTCCAATTCTACTTGGCCGAGATGGTTAAGGCCGGGGCTCAGTATGCTGTTCTGGAAGCCACCTCCCACGGCCTCCATCAGCACAGGGTCACAGGCTGCGAGTTTGACGTGGCCGTAGTCACCAACATCACGCACGAGCACTTGGATTACCACCAGTCTTACGAGGCCTATCGGGAGTCCAAAGCAATCCTTTTCCGCAGCCTTTCAACTTCATTCCGGAAGCCAGGGGTCCCCAAAGTGGCGGTGATAAACGCTGACGACTCTTCTGCCCCTTATTTGCTTTCCATCCCCGCCGATGTCCACATGACTTATGGACTTAGCCCTCAGGCAAGCGTGAGGGCTGAGGAAATCCGGGCTGATTTTGACGGCCTAAGCTTCAAAGTCCTCTTCCCCCAAGGAGAATTCAAGGTGGAAAGCCGGCTGGTAGGGCTGTTCAACGTCTACAATATCCTTGCCGCGGCCGCTACAGCTTTATCCCAAGGCATACCGCCTGAAGCTATCGCTGAGGGTGTAAGGAGGGTTGAGAGGGTCAAGGGTAGGATGGAGAAGGTAGACTTAGGCCAGGATTTTACGGTGATAGTGGATTTTGCCCACACCCCTCGTGCCTTGGAAGAGGCTCTGAAGACCTGCCGGCCCTGGGCGAAAGGAAGGCTGGTGGTGGTCTTCGGATGCGCTGGGCTCAGGGACAGGGCTAAGCGGCCGATGATGGGGGAGATAGCCGGTCGCTTAGCTGATTTGGCAGTGCTCACAGCCGAGGACCCACGGACAGAAGACGTTAACGAAATTATAAGGCAGATAGCGGAAGGATGCCAACGAGCAGGCCGCAAAGAAGGCGAAGGTTACGTAGCTATACCCGACCGCAGGGAAGCGATTGAGTGGGCAATTGCTAACGCCCAGCCGGGAGACCTCATCCTCATCACCGGCAAAGGCCACGAGCAATCCATGTGCATTGGAACGGTGGAATACCCTTGGGATGAGTTTGAGGTGGTGAGAAGCGCGCTCAAGCGACGCCTCAAATGCTCTCCAGCCTCTTGAAGATTACATCGCAATGGCGAAGGTAGCGCTCTGGTTCCAGGAGGGAATCAATCTCCTCCGGGCTTAAGAGGGTTGAAGGAACTGCCTCCTTGAGCAGCTGGCCGAAACTTCTCTTTTCCTCCCACGCTTTCGTGGCCAAGCTCTGGACCAACTCGTAAGCTTCTATCCTCGTCATGCCCTTCTCTATCAAAGCCGTCATCACAGCTTCCGAGGCATAGAGGCCAAGACTGCGCGCCACATTCTCCGCCATCTTCTCCCGATTGATTTTCAGGTTGCGGATGAGCCAGGCGAAGCGGGAAAGCAGGTAATCCAAGAGGCAGAAAGCCTGTGGGAAAATGAACCTCTCCACTACCGAATGGCTCATATCCCTCTCAAGCCAAAGGGGTACGTTCTCCAGGGCTGAGAGAAGGTGGCCTCTCAGGAGGCGAGCTATGCCGCAGAGCCTTTCGGCCAGGATTGGATTGCGCTTGTGGGGCATGGCCGAGGAACCTTTCTGCCCTGGGAGGAATGGTTCTTCAAGCTCTCCGACCTCTGTGCGTTGGAGGTGGCGGATATCCTGGGCGAACTTTTCCACAGACGAGGCTGTAGCGGTCAGGGTCCAGAGGCATTCAGCGTGGCGGTCCCTGCTTATGACTTGGCTTGAGGCTGGGTCGGGCTTGAGGCCGAGCTTGCGGCAAGCTAACTCCTCAACCCTTGGGTCAAGGGAGGCATAAGTCCCTACTGCGCCGGAGAATTTACCGACGGATATAGCCTCCTTGGCGGCCTTTAGCCTATCCCGGTGGCGAGCCATCTCAAAAGCCCAGCGGGCGAAAACGACGCCCAAAGTTATGGGTTCAGCGAAGACCCCGTGGGTTCTTCCCATCATCAGAGTATCCTTGTGGCGGAAGGCCTGGGATTTAAGCTCGGAGATAACTTCGTCCACATCGGCCAAAATTAAGTCCA
>CAZPWR010000455.1:0-4954 GCA_964590555.1 uncultured Anaerolineae bacterium
GGCAAGAGCCGAGCTCCGCTGAAGCGAGCAAATTTGCCGAGGGATGCGATAGCATGTACGTTATCATCGTTTACGATGTGGAGCAAAGTCGGGTGGCGAGGGTGTGCCAGTATTTGAGGCGATTCTTGCATTGGGTTCAGAACAGTGCCTTTGAAGGTGAGTTGACGGAAAGCCAGCTTGAGCGCATCAAGCAAGAGCTATCGGGCTTGATTGACCCAGAATACGATAGCGTTTACATTTACCGCTTGCCCGGTAGAAAATTTGTGAAGAGAGAAGTAATCGGGCAAGAGAAGGCACCGATAGAGGCTTTCATATGAGGGTTCGTGTAACTTTCCAGGCCGAAGGCTCAGTTTGGGTCCCTTGGCATTATCCAGAGTTGCTCCAAGGCATAGCTTACAAGGCTATAGGAAAGGCCTCCCCTGAGCTTGCCACACGCTTGCACTCAGAAGGCTTCGTGGTCGGAAGCCGACGCTACAAGCTTATCACCTTCTCCTGGCTCTTCCCTCACTCGGCAACGCAAAAAGGTAAGGGCCTGCTTATGGCTCCGCCCATAAGATGGTGGGTCTCTTCACCGCTACCTTCGGTCATTGAGGCTTTCGTATACGGCATCCTCGCTTGGCCCGAAGTATACCTTGGGAATCAGTTGCTAACGGTAGCCAGCGTCTACCTGGAGTCGCTCTTTAAGCCCAGTGAGAGGGTCGTTCTGGAAACCCTTTCCCCCATTGTGGCTTCCACCGGCTTAGTGGAAGGAGGCAAGATGCGCAAGGTCTTCCTCTCCCCCGAAAGCGAAGAATTCTCCAGGGTGATCACCGAAAACCTCCAGCGCAAGGCATTAGCCCTTTGGGGCAAGGAAATACCGGGAGGGAAAGTGGAATTTAAGCCCCTGAAGCTCCGCTCTAAGCTCGTGCCAGTTCACCGGATAAAGGTGCGCTGCTACGAGGGGATTTTTGAAGTAAAAGGCCACCCTGAGTTAATATTATTGGGGTACGAAGCAGGCTTCGGAGAAAGAAATTTCCAAGGCTTTGGGATGGTGCGTCCTACAACGGAGGGGACCAATGAAAGCTAAAATCGTCCTCATTGATGATGACCCTGAAACGGTGGAGACCCTCAGCGAACTGCTCAGACGCAACGGATACGAAGTGGTCGGGGTCACGAACCCTGAGGAAGCTCTTCCTACCCTCTTCTTGCAGAACCCAGACCTCGTGGTTCTGGACATTATGATGCCGGGGGTTTCCGGGTGGGAGATATGCTCAAGGCTCAGAGAGTTCTCCCCAGTCCCTATTTTGATGCTTACCTGCCTTTCCCGGGATGAGGATAAAATCAAAGGGCTTGAGCTCGGAGCCGATGACTACTTGGTCAAACCTTTCCACCCCAGGGAGTTCCTTCTCAGGGTTAGGAAACTCCTTGAGCGGGCCGCAGCTGCTCCGGAAGAGACAGTTGTGGAAGTGGGAGAGCTCAAGGTTGACCTATTGGGAGGCAGGGTTTACAAAAGAGGGAAGGAGGTTTACCTTACGAAGCGGGAGAGGCAACTTTTCTTCTACCTTGTCCGCCACCGTGGCCGGATTGTCTCCCAGGATGAGCTCCTGGAGGCATTGTGGGGGCCTGGGTGGAAAGGGGGTAAGAACCTCTTGAAAACTTACATCCACAGGGTTAGGACTAAAGTTGAAGATGACCCCCAGAACCCTCGTTACATCCTAACTGACCGTTCTGCCGGCTACCGGTTTGCGGCCGAGTGAGGGAATTTTTATCGTAAAGAGCGCAAAGGATTAGGTTTTAAAGGAGGGGTTTTATGGAATGGCTTTTCCGAGCAATGGCTTTTTCCCTGTTCATGACCTTGCTTTTTGGGGCTTGCTCCAAGGCTACCCCAGCCCCTTCGGAAATACGGAAGCCAGCCGTGGCCGGCCAATTCTATCCTTCTGACCCGACTGAGCTTTCCAAAATGGTGGAGGCGATGTTGAGCAGAGCCCAGAAAGTCCTCCCTTCGCCTCCGCAAATCCTGATCGCACCCCACGCCGGCTACGTTTTCTCGGGGCAGGTGGCCGCTTGGGCCTTCAAACAGGTGGAAGGCTCCCGATACGATGCCGTTATCGTAATCGGCGTAAACCACTACGTGCCCGGCTTTCGGCAAATCTCGGTCTATGCTGGCGATGCCTTTGAAACACCCCTCGGCTTAGTCCCCGTAGCCAAAGGGATTGCAAACAGCCTGCTTGAGCACAAAGGGATAGTCTTTGACCGAGAGGCCCACAGGCAGGAGCATTCGGTGGAGGTTGAAGTGCCTTTTGTCCAAAAGGTCCTCCCCGGTACCCCCATAGTTCCCATAGTGATGGGAGAACCTTTTTGGGATAATGCTTCCGTATTGTCTGAGGCATTGGCGGAAGTTGCGGAGGGGCGCAAGTTGCTCTTCGTGGCCAGCTCGGACCTCTCCCACTACCCCGCTTACGAGGATGCCAAGAAGGTTGACCGGGCTACTCTGGAGGCAATCATTTCCATGGACCCGGAGGTTTTCCTCAAAACCACGAAGGAATGGATGAACAAAGGGATACCTGGGCTTGGGACGTGTGCTTGTGGCGAAGGGCCAATCCTCACAGCCATGATGTTAGCTCAGAAGCTCGGCCTCAACAGGGCCACAGTCCTTCGTTACGCCAATTCGGGTGATACGCCCTTTGGGGATGAGGAGAGGGTAGTAGGTTACGGGGCGGTTGCTTTCTGGAAAGAGGAAGGTGATAAGCCAGCCCCCCCGCCCGACCTGCCATCGCTTGAGCCCCTTGTGCCTTCCCCTGAGCCTGTGCCCCTTCGGCCTGAACAGAAGGAATGGCTCCTCAAGGTAGCCAGGGAAACAATACAGTCTTTCTTGGATTACGGCTTCGCCCCCCTTTACAAAGCCGAGGAAGAGGAGTTCCAGAGGCCGAGCGGGGTGTTTGTGACCCTGAAGAAGCAAGGAGAACTGAGGGGGTGCATAGGTGAGGTTTTGCCCCGAAGGCCTCTACTGGTGGCTACGCAACGGGCTGCTCTGGCCGCTGCCTTCAGCGACCCACGCTTTCCTCCTCTATCCAGGGAAGAGTTGGGGGAGGTTAAGCTGGAGATTTCGGTCTTATCAATCCCTAAGCCTCTGGGGGACCCAAACCAGGTGGAAGTAGGAAGACATGGGCTTATAATCGTTAAGGGGGAAAAGGTGGGACTCCTCTTGCCCCAGGTGCCAGTGGAGGAGGGGTGGAGCAGGGAGGAATTCTTGAAAGGGGTTTGCCGGAAGGCCGGGTTGCCCGAAGATGCGTGGAAAGATAAGGAGGTCCAACTTTACACTTTTACAGCGGAAGTCTTCGGGGAGTGAGGGGGCAGGCATCTTGCCCACCCCCTCTGCTTTCGGTTAACCTCTCAGCTCGGCTTTGATGGCGTTAGCTAAGCGCCTTATACCCTCCCTTATCCTTTCGGGGGGCTGGTTGGAGAAGTTGAGGCGCATGCAGTTGCGGCCACCACCGTTGGGGTAGAAGGCAAATCCAGGGACAAAAGCCACCTTCTCTTCTTTGGCCTTTTCCAGAAGCATCTCTGAGTCCACCTTCTCCGGCATGGTCACCCAGAGGAAAAGCCCACCTTGGGGTCTGGTCCAGGTGACTCCCTCGGGGAAGTATTCCTCCATGGCCTGGAGCATTACATCCCTTCTCTCTTTGTAAACCCTTCGGATTTTGCGGACATGTTCCTTGAGTAGTCCGCGCCCCAAGATGTCAGCAGCGATGAATTGGGGGAAGGTAGCGGTGTGGAGGTCGGCTCCCTGCTTGGCCAGGACAAGCTTGTTTATGACCCGGCTGGGAGCTGTCACCCACCCTATCCTGAGGCCAGGGGCCAGGGTCTTGGAAAGGGTGCAGAGGTAAATGACGTTCTCCTTGTGCAGGGTTATGAGGGGAACCAAATCCTTGCCCTCAAAGCGAAGCTCCCCGTAAGGGTCGTCTTCCACGATGAATGTTCCGTAGCGAGCTGCCAGCTCTATTATCTTGTACCTCCGTTCTTCGCTTATTGTAACCCCGGCGGGGTTGTGGAAGTTGGGGAGAACGTAGATGAATTTGACCTTGTACTTCTGGAGCAACTTCTCCATCGGCTCAATAAGAACCCCGTCATCGTCCATAGGGACTGTGAGGAAGCGTGCGCCGTAGGCGCTCCAGGCCTGGATTGCCCCAACGTAAGTAGGCTCGCTGGTTAGGATGTAATCTCCGGGGTCTATGAAGACTTTGCCCACCAAGTCCAGGGCCTGTTGGGAGCCGGTGGTGATGAGGATGTTTTCCTCTTCGGCTGGGACCCCGTATTTTTGCATTTTTTCGGCCAGGAGGCGGCGCAATTCAGGATGCCCCTCGGTAGGGCCATACTGAAGGGAAGCAGGACCGTAATTGGCCAGAACGTACTCGCAAGCTTCCCTAACTTCCCTTATTGGGAAAAGCTCTGGGGCAGGCAATCCGCCAGCGAAGGAAATCACATCGGGGTGAACGGTGAATTTGAGCAGCTCCCTTATTATGGAGCTGGCCATTTTATGGGTTCGGGAGGCAAAAGTTTCCTCCCAATTGGTAGTGTATTTACCGTCAAAAACCGAGGTAGGCACGCCTATTTCGGTCAAAATATCAACCTCCATGCCAAATCCCTCCTGAGAAAATTAAAAAGCCGCCTGTATTGAACTACAGGCGGCCTTCCCACTCGTTCTTAAGGTCTATAAGCACTATAATTAGACCAACCATATCTAAGCCTCTTTCCTTCCCTCTCAGCTCCTTCGCTTTCAGCGCTAAAAATTATAGCACACTTAATCCCTGAGGTCAAGTGGGCGTGATCTATCGGGTGCATTTCAGTTTGGGGGCAGAATACAGGCTTGCTGCCAGGTAGAATCAAAACGACCGCTCATTATGGCCGCTCGGATAGGCAGCAACCGTTCCGCACCAGGGCGGCTCCAGCGCATCCCAGGCCCACTGAAGCGAGC
>CAZPWR010000456.1:0-4660 GCA_964590555.1 uncultured Anaerolineae bacterium
GGGAATATGAGGCCCAAGTGCTCAATCCTTTCAGGAAATGGATGTATGCGCAAAGTTGCCCTGGTTATTATGCCAAAAACCCCTTCGCTCCCTATGAGGAGCTCTTTGAGGGATGGGCCGGAGGCGGAAGCAGGTACTGGGAGTGTGTCCAGAACCCCAACTGGGGTCACGACCCTGAGGCTTATGACCATATCCTCTATCTTGCCGTATCCTGTGGACTTCTGGCCTGCGCTTCTGGTGGCAATCCATCCTCCGAGGGAAGAGAATTCAAATGATTGGGGGAAATGGCCCAGGGTGAACCCCTTTTCGTTGAGGGTTTTTTCCAATTCTGGCCCCATGATTCCGGCTTCAAAGGTGGCCGTTCGCGAAGTCTCATCCAGATTCAGGAGCCGGTTCATCCTCCTCAAATCAAGGCAGATGGTGCCGGAAAACCCTTCGGGAAAGAGCGGGGCAACCCCTCCCACAACCGTAGTTCCCCCACCAAAGGGGATTACGGCGATGCGATGGGCAGAAGCCAGCTCCAAAATGGCAGATATCTCCTCCTCCTTCGCGGGGAAGACCACTACGTCCGGAGCTGCATCTACTTGCTTGAGGCGAATCCGGATGAGGTCGGTGTAGCTTTTGCCAAGGGCGTGGAACAAGCGTTCATGGTGGGATATGGAGAAATTCTTTTCTCCCACGATGCTGGAAATTTTTCCCAAAACCTCAGGTGTTAGGCGAGGGGGCGGAAGTTCAATCTCTTCTGGGGAAGGGATTGGGAGGATTGGCTGCGCTTTTACCTCAAGCTTTTCTTGGAGGAAAGGCAGGAAGGAAGGCCTCTTATTTAAAGGGTAGCGTATTTCCTCGTAGCCCCAGCCCCACCAGCGAATGGCCATTTTACTCTTCCGGTCTTCTCCCCAGAACCTGCATTACCCTATCCAGAAGCTCATAAGCAAACTTCTGGCGGAAGCCAGCAAGGCAGGCTATGAGCGCAAGTAGCCACCGAAGCTGTTCCTCATTGAGCCTTGCGACATCGGCTCCCATGGCCAAGAAGCCAGCTGAAGCTACTAAGTAGATAATCCCTCCCAAGATTACGCCCATTATCGGATGGACCACGTAATACATCCACTGTTGCTTGTCAAAGTCCTGGAGCACAGAGACGTGCCAGTGCAGGCTGTATAGAGCTCCCACAACTCCGCCTATCCCTCCCCATACCATCGTAGTCCACATCGGGAAGAGCATGGACATACCGGTGATGGTTCCAGTTGCTTGCCAAATGGAGGAAATAGCCAGGGCCAAGGGCCTCTCAAAGATTAAAAGGGCCAATAGAACCACAAACCAAACAAGTTCGTAGGCAAGAAGCCTAACTCCGTATGTGCTGCCCCAGGCTCTGGAATTCCTAACCCTCTGAAGGATAGCTTTGGCTTGGTGGACCTTTAGCTCAGCTACGTCGTAATTGCGGGGGTCTTCAAGGAGGGTGTCTCTGGCCTCCTGCAATAGGGATAGGGCTTTATCGGCCAAAGCCTCCCGCGTGCTTAGTTCGGCTACGATTTCTTTGTAAACTTGGTCAATTTCGGAAGCTAACTCAATTGGACGCCTTTTGCCTACCCTTTCCAGAACGGCTTCTTCTTCCCCTGGTGGAGGTGCAGCTTCCGCAGACTCTTCAGCGATTTCCTTAGGAGGAGTTTCCCCGCCAAAAAGAAGCTCTACCCCCTTACCCTTTAGGCTTGCCCTGGATGCCATTGAGCACCTCCTCGGCTAATTTCCTGTAAGCTTCGGCCCCATCGTGCTGGGGAGCATATTCTAAAATGGGCATCTTAGCTACAGGGGCTTCAGCAAATTTGACGCTTTTCTTAATTACGGTCTCAAAGACAAGGGGGCCAAAGATAGAGCGTATCTCCTCCAGGACCTCTTTAGAGTGAATGACCCTTGCATCGTACATGGTTGGCAATATTCCCAGGATACGTAGCCCTCGGTTGAGCTTGGCCTTCACTTTCTGGATGATTTCCAGTAGAATTCGTAGGGCTCTGAAAGCCAAGTACTCACACTGGAGCGGGACTATAACCCACTTAGCCGCCACTAAGGCATTGATGGTAAGAAGCCCCAAGCTTGGCGGTGTATCAATCAGGATGAAATCGTAAAGGGGTACGACCGGCTTTAGGGAATCTCTCAAGATGTACTCTCTGGCAATAGCCAAAACCAATTCCATCTCCGCTGCTGAAAGGTCAATGTTAGCCGGGGCCAGGAAAATTCTCTCCCGCACTTGGATTACCACGTCCTGCAATTTGGTTTTTCCATCGGTCAGCACTTGGTAGATGGTTTTGTCCAGGAGGTAGCTTTCAACCCCCATGCTTAGGGAAAGGCCACCCTCGGGGTCCATATCCACCAAGAGGATTTTATGGCCCCTTTCGGCCAGGGCGGCCCCGAGGTTTATGACGGTGGTGGTTTTCCCCACCCCCCCTTTCTGGTTAGCGACGGTTATTACGTGGGACATAGGATTTCCTGCGCTCTTTTGACACTTGCCCCCTTCTCAAACCGGTAACCGAGGGAGGCCAAAGCCCTTTCTATTGCCCCCAAAGTCGTAAGGACATCGCCTGCGGTAAGGGTTCCCATGTGGCCCACTCTGAAGTATTTGTCCTTTATTTCCGGATGAAGGCCAGCGGCCACGATTACCCCCTCGGCCTTTATGGCTTTTAGGAGTTCAGGACCGATTCCTTCAGGGTAATAAGCGGTGGTTAAGGTCCAAGCCCTCAGTTCTTTCCGCACTGGCACTTGCTTAAGCCCGATGGCATCAATTCCTTCTTGGAAAGCTTGGGCCAGGAGGCGGTGGCGAGCAAAGCGCTTCTCCATTCCTTCCGCCAAAATCTGCTGGAGGCTTACATCCAAGGCGTAGATTAGGTTGACAGCTGGGGTGGCAAAGTAGGCGACTTTCCCCTCTTCATAAGCTTCCATAACGGGAAGCCATAGGCCAAAATCGGCATAGTAGTTGAGGACTGGGGAACGACGCTTGCGGTAGGCTTCCATAGCTCGCTCGCTCACAACCATTAGAGCAAGGCCAGGCGGGACCGCTATCGCCTTCTGAGAGGCCGTGAGGTAGACGTCAATCCCCCACTCATCTTGGCGGAATTCCATACCAGCGGTGGCGCAAACCCCGTCCACTATGGATAAAACTCCATACCTTTGGGCCAGCTCCCCCAGGGCTTTAACGTCCACTGCTACCCCGGTGGATGTATCCACGTGGGTGGCTGTTATGGCTTTGAAGCCGCCTTTCTTTAGGTGCTTCTCTGCTTCCTCCAGTGAGGGGGCTTCTCCTATAGGGGCTTTTATCACTGTCACATCCGCCTGGTACCGCTTGGCGATGTCGGCCATTCGGTCCCCGAAGAAGCCTGAGCTCAGGACCAAAACCTTTTCCCCTGGCTCCACCAAGTTGACGATGGCCATATCCATAGCCAGGGTACCAGAACCAGCCACCACGAAAGGCTGGCCTTTCTCTGAAAGGAAGACTTTCCTTAAGTTCTTCAAGGCCCTGCCGAAGATTTCGGCAAATTCTACGGACATGTGGCTGAGGGTTTTTGCGGACATCGCTCTCAATACGGCAGGGTCAAAATCTATGGGGCCGGGTATCATCAGCAAGAACTTTTCGTCCATTTTTTAATTCCCTCCTTTGGATTTCTGGTAGAACTCTTCAGCCGATAGTGTCATTTCTACTCCCGGGACCTCGCCTATTTCCAAAGATAGGATTAAACGGCGGCTTACCCGGAAGCCACATTGGGCGAAGCAGCGTCGGGCTCGCATGTTCCTTTCCATTGTGCGGAGGCGGACCTTCTTGAGGCCCAGCTGGCCAAATAGATACCGCAGTAAAGTGAGCAAGGCATCTTGTCCGTAACCTCTCCCCCAAAGGCTTTTCTCTCCAATTAGGATACCTATTTCCCCCTCCCTTCTCCTTTTATCCAACCCATAGCACGATATGCGTCCGATGAGCTCTCCCCTGCCGTCGGTTATTCCGAAAGCCAATTCTGGGCCAAATTTCTCAAGGGAGTTGCGGAACCAAGAGGCGAACTTGGAGAAAGAGCTGTTTATAGGTCTCAACCCCAGCCAGAACATGATTTCGGGGTCCTTGTGCCAAGCATATATTTTCTGCAAATTTTCTTGGCTGAGAAGCTCCATCAAAGGGCGAAGGGTGACCTTTTCTCCCTTAAGATGCCGGTTTTCCATTCTCTGACCTCAAGGGATAATAAGCCTTTGGCCCACGTAGATGAAGTTAGGGTTCGGGAGGTTGTTAGCCCTCATTATGGCTTCAACGGTTGTGCCGTAGCGGAAAGCGATGGAGGTTAATGTTTCACCATATCGGACTATGTGTATTTTGGGCCGGGATACTTGAGCTGGGGCCTGGCCAGGGGCTGGGATTATCAGTTTTTGGCCTACGTAGATGAAATTGGGGTTAATGAGCCGGTTAGCAATGGCAATGGCCTCTACAGTGGTATTGAAGCGGGCAGCAATGCTCCAGATGGTATCGCCTGGCTGGACTATGTATTCGGAAACAGCGGGAGGAGTTGGAGCAGCTTGCGCGGTTCCTGGAACCTTCAGAATTTGGCCGACGTAAATGAAGTTGGGGTTGGCAAGGTTGTTTATCCTCACCAGCTCTTCCACTGTGGTTCCGAACCGGTAAGCTATAGATTCT
>CAZPWR010000457.1:0-16080 GCA_964590555.1 uncultured Anaerolineae bacterium
GTGACTTTGACCGGACACACGAAGCCAGGCAGGCTTATGAGGCATAAAGCTACACCTTTCTTCTCCAAGAGGGTGTAAACCCTCTCATTGAACCAGCTTTCATCTCTGAATTCAAAGACAAAGGTCAAATCGGCGGGCAGAAGGTCAAGGAAGGCTTCAAGCCTTTCGGGGTTACAGGACCACCCTGGGGGCAACTGGAAAAGGATTGGGCCAAGCTTCGGACCAAGGAGCCTTGCCCTCTCCAAGAATCTCTCCACCGGCTCAGAGGTTACGTTCAACCTTTTGATGTGGGTTATAAAGCGGCTTGCCTTCACAGAGAAGAGGAAATCCTGAGGTGTGGCTTGAGCCCAGCTTTTGAACGCACCCTCGCTCGGCAGGCGGTAAAAGCTGTTGTTGACCTCAACCGTTCGGAAGTGGGAGGAGTAAAAGGTCAGCCAATTCCTTGAGGGAAGGTTCGCCGGGTAAAATACCCCCTTCCAGTGAGGGTAAACCCAGCCCGAAGTCCCTACCCAGAAGGCCATTTGAATCCTCCGGCACTCTATTAGCCTGTCCCTTTGCCTCTACTATCCGCCCTGAGAGGTTAAAGTTGCAACCAAAAGCTCAATGGCCACAGGCCCTTCAGCTCTGCCAGTTTTTAAGGCTACGTCTAACTCTAAAAGCCCTTCGTAGGCTTTTTTCAGATAATCCACCGTAAAATTAGCGCTTTGACGTATGGCTTTGTCTACCACAAAAGGCAAAGTCCCAAGCCTCTGGGCTATCTCCCGCGATGAGTAACCTTTGGCCATGAGGAGCTTGACCATTAGGAGGAGCCGGATGTGTTTTCCAAGCATCCCTATTATGCCCAAGATTGGTTCGCCTTGGTCCAGCAAAGCGCGCAGTACCTCCAGGGCCGTCCTTGTGTCCCTCTTGCCAAGGGCATCGGTTAGGGAGAAGATGCTGGCTTCACGAGCGTAAGGCACTACGGCCCTCACGTCCTCTGGAACTATGGGGCGGGCCATGTCCACGTAAACGGCCAGCTTCTCCAGCTCCATGTCTAAAATCCGGAGCTCTTCTCCGACGTAAAAGGCCAGCTCTTCGGCCGCTTCTTGGGTTATCTCTACACCTTTCTCCTTAGCTCGCTCCCTAATCCACTGCTTGAGCTTTTCCCCTCTCAACCTCTCAAAGCTGAGGAGTTTAGCTTTGCCGTTTTTTTCAAGCTCGTTCAGGAGGGGATAGAGCGGGTGCTCCTCTTCTATGGTTCCGTCCTCCTCCAGGATAAGGATTGTGGTGGCGGGGAGGCGAGGGAGAAAATCGGCCAGAAAATCGCTCCAATCCTTGCCCCTTTTTCCCACCCTGCTCAGAAGGCCTTTAACCAGGACAATCCTAACGGGCAGCATGAAAGGTAAGGTCTGGCAAGTCTCTCGCAGTTCCTCGGGCTGGACTTTCTTTCCATCAAGCAGGGTGAAGTTCATGTCTGATAGCGGGGGTGGACCGAGACGCTCTCTGAGTTTTTTAATGGTTTGGCTCCTCAGAAATTCCTCTTCCCCGTGGATTACGTAGAGCATACTTCTACTTTGTGGACCCTCACTGCCCCGTGGTCAAAGCGCTTTATCTCTTTTATGGCGATATCGGTCACTTGGGGGGAGGTGGTGATGTACCGCTGGACCAGGAAACCCAGAGGCTGGGAAAGGAGCACGGCCAAAGTGGCCAGGGTTATGGCTTCGGGGAGGCGGGTCCAGCGCCTGCGGGGTCTCCCTACAAGGGCCAGGAAGGCCGAAAGGCCCGCCAGTATTCCAGCCGTGGCCAGATTTGTCCCGCACTGGGGGTGCAGAGCCAGCTCTTTCTCCCCCCTCTGGAGGCGGGCTAAGGCCTCGCTCACAGCCGCTGCCAGCGCTTCCGTATCTACATCGCCATAAATGTAAAAGCCTGAATCGGTGCTCCGGCCCACAATCCGAGTCCGAGGGTAGCGCCAGCTGAGGATATGTATGGTAGCGTGCTCCAGAGCATGGATTTGGCGAATCCTCTGCAAAAGCTTCAATATTTTCCCCATGTTCTTACTCCTGAACGAGTAGGATTTCTACCCCCTTGGCCTTAATCTCATCTCCGACGAATGTGCCTTTGCCTTTTGACTCAAATTCCTCTTCCGTGTAAGCTCTGACTTCCACTGGGTCCATAACCTTAGCTTTGGCTAAGGCTGTGCCGATAAACTCTAGGCGTTCCAAGAGGTTCATATCTTTAAAGCTATTGGAAATCACAGCAATATCTATGTCGCTATACTCATCCGCCCTTCCCTGGGCATGGGAACCGAAGAGGACTATTTTGCTGATGCGGATTCCCATTGCTTCAAGGGCAAGTTTTACATCTTCTATGATTCTGCGCAACTCCTCATCCACTGGAAGGCCTCCTTAGCCTTAGCGAAGTAGGCTTCGGCCTCGCTTTCATCATTCCCCAAAAAGGCAATGGCTTTTACCTCGGCATGAAAGTATAAACTAAAAAAGCGATAACGGCAATCAGAGCGGTGGAAGGCAAAAGGAGGCGGTAAATAGGCCCCCACTTGGCTTGGAAGTATTCCCTGGTTAGGACAAGGCAAACGTGAAAGGGGGAAAGGAGAACGCCGATGAAAGAGGCACCGAAGGCGAAAGCTACCATGTTCAGATGGGGGGTGCTACCCATCAAGAACGGGCTCAAGAGGGGGAAAGTGATACCGATAGCTGCCCCCGTTACCCCGGTAAGAACGCCAGCACTCATCGGGACTGCAAAGACCATTAGCGGAGGCGGGCAGTGCAGAGCGACCAATGTCCTGTAGACGGCAGGAGCAGCGCCGGCTATCTCCACCATCTTCTTGAACCCCATTATCCCCAGGATGAGGAGGATGTTCCTGAGAGAGAATCCCCCTTTAAAGGCCCTTTTCACTTTCTCCGCGCTTGCCCTGTGGACGAGGGTAATCAAGAATATCGCCAGGACGAGGAGGAGAAGAAGGTTTATCCCCAAGCCAATCGTTCCAATTATCACCAAAGCGACAGGCCAGAGAGCAATCCCCAAATCCTTCCACGCAAGCTTTCTATCTTGAGCTGAGTTCACAGTGACGAGCTTGTGAGGAAGTTTCCTCAGCAAGACCAAAGCTCCAGCCAAGATGGCCCCGGCAGTGAAGGGAGCCTGGGCTATGAGCAAGGTCCTCACTGGGATTCCCGTTATGGAAGAGGCAATCAGGACAGCGGGAAATAGGGGGACGATGTATTCCCAGATGTGGCGGAACCAGTAATTGAAGAAGACCTTATCCTCACTGCTCAGGGGCAAATCCTTGGTCGCAGTATCCACCATGGGGGCCGAAAGGAGAGCACCTCCCGGCATCGGCAAGAGGCCGAGGATGGCTGGTGGTATCGGGATGCTTAAACGACGGTCGGGTAGAAGCACACTTAGGGATTTTACGAGCTTGTCCAAGCTTCCCACTTCCTTCAGAAGTTCCACCATTGTAGTGATTAAAAGGACCGCTCCCAAAAGTTCCAAAGTGCTGCGAGAAGTGACCTCTTGGATGAAGGCGTTGCCCCATTCAGGAAGGGGCCTCCCCGATAGAGCACCCAATGCTAAAGCACCGGAGAAAATCACAAGCCCTACGTCCCACTGGCGGAACAGAAAGTATAGCATTAAACCGAGTATAACCAAGAGCTTGGCCAAAATTAAGGCATCGTTCACCTTAAACCCCCAACTTTTAACATTATGGACTGAAGTTCTTGCAATGCGATTCTGGAGGTAAGGTCCAGGCTAAGAGGGGTGACCGAGACCACTTTGTCAACTTCTACGGCATAGATGTCCGAATCGGGCTCAAGGGTGGCCAGGTCAAAGCGTATTTCGTAATCCATTCGGGCTTTGTCTTCCAAGGAGCGGCGAGGGCGTGGCTTAGGGTAATGGTGGCGCTGGCGAGAAAGCCTTGTGACCCGCCAAGGGGTATTGGGTGTTGCTCCTTCGGGGATGTCAATTTTGAGGATGTCTACATCGGGGATAGCGGGCATGTTGAGCATTATTTGCGCAAAGAGTTTGGTGAAATGGGCTGCGGCGGTAAAATCCACTTCCCAAGAGGGGTTCAGGTGATACTCTTTCGGCATCTTGAGGGATACAGCCAAAGCTCTTATCCCCAGGTTAGCGGCTTCAAGGGCAGCCCCTATGGTGCCCGATAGGGTTATGACCGTGCCCAGGTTCTCCCCGTAGTTTATCCCAGCTACCACTAAATCTGGAAGGCGGGGGCAGATTTCTAAGGCACCGTGGAGAACAGCCTGGGCTGGGGAGCCGAACAAGGAAAAGGCAGGGACAGGCCTCCCTTTGACTGAAAATTCCTCGCGATAAAGTGAGCCATCGTGCTGCGGGGAAAGGGAACGGCCTGTCCCTGTCTGCTGCTCCTTGGGGGCCACTACCACCAGTTCCCCAAGGTCTATCAAGGCCTCGGCTGCAGCCCTGAGGCCTTGGGAGTGAAAGCCATCGTCGTTGGTCAGGAGGATTAGAGGTTTAGGCAACTTTACCCCTCGCTCAAAGCCCTGATGATTTCTCGGCAAAAGGCTGGGAGGTCCGCTGGCATCCTTGAGGTAATCAAGTTACCATCTCTTACCACTTCTTGGTCCACGTATTTTGCGCCGGCGTTTACTACGTCGTCCTTTATGGCAAAGAAGCAGGTGGCCGTGCGCCCTTTAAGGATTCCAGCCGAGATTAAGACCCAAGGGCCATGACAGATTGATGCTATCAATTTGCCTTTCTCAAAAGCTTCGCGCACGAAGCGGAGTAGAGCTTCATATCGGCGCATCCTGTCGGGGGCGTAGCCTCCTGGGACGATGACAGCATCAAAGTCATCGGCTCGGACCTGGTCTGCGCTAAGGTCTACCTGGACCGGAAGGCCGTGTTTTCCGGTGTACTGATTGGCGGAGCCGGTTCCGATTATCTTGACTTCGGCTCCCTCCTCCTTCATCCGCAGGAGGGGATACCAAAGCTCCAGGTCCTCGTAAATGTCTTCGGCCAGTATGGCTATCCGCTTCCCCTTGAGCTTCATGTCTACCTCCTTAGAATTCTACTGGCTTAACTACGTAGCGGCCATTTTCTACGATGAGCCGCCCGGCAGGGAAGAAGGGGTCGTGTTCAAAGAAGAGGATAGCTCCTTCTTCCGCTGCCCACTGTTGAACCTTGCGCCTTGTCTCTATGGTCTCCAGAGGCTCCACATCAAAAGCTGGTATCCAGGCTAACCTCTCCATGTTTATGGCCCAGGGAGCCAAGTCGCCGAGGAACATGGCTTTTTCCCCCTGGCTTTCTATCAGGATGCTCTGGTGTGCTCTGGTGTGGCCTCTGGTGACAATGCATCGGACTTCAGAGGTTACTTTTGTATCTCCGTAGAGGAGGCGCACTTTTCCCCTTTCCCACAGGGGCATGAAGTTCTGAGCGAGGTAAGTGGCACGGGTGCGCTCGTTGGGGAAAGCGGCATCGGCCCACTCAAGCCTCTGAATCCAATACTCAGCCTTGGGGAAAGTCGGGACTATTTCCCCCTCCACAGCCAGAGTGTTTCCTCCGCAGTGGTCCGAATGGAGGTGGGTGTTTATAACGATGTCAATGTCCTCTGGGGAGAAGCCGAGTTCTCCCAAGCTCTTGAGCAGCCTCCTTTCTCCGTACAGGGCGAAGATTTCCCTCTCCTTTGGGCTGAGCTTATCCCCCATTCCAGTGTCTACCAAGATGCGCTTTCCCTCGGAGATTATGAGCAAGCAGTTCAGGCTCATCGGGACGCGGTTCAGTTCATCCGGGGTTACGATTTTCTCCCAAAGGACCTTGGGCACAAGCCCGAAGACTGCTCCTCCGTCCATCCGGAAAGAGCCATCGCTTACGATGTAAACTTCAACATTTCCTACGCGCATGGCCTTTCCTCAGCAAGTTTTACGAGTTTTTCCCAAGCTTCATCAACGTTGCGCTGTATTATCTCAATTTGCTCTTCAGTGAGGTGGCGGAAGCGGCCTTGCAGCTCAAGGTATTCCTTTACTGGGACGAACTTTTCCGGCCAGACGGTAATCCGCCACTTTTCCCCATGTTCTACTTCTATGAGAGGGAAGACTTTGCTCTGGACGGCAAGGCGAGTAAGCTTGATTGAGTCCTTTGATTCTGCCCGCCACCCTGGAGGGCAAGGGGAGAAGATGTGGATGAACTTCGTGCCTTTTATGCTTTTGGCTTTGCGGAACTTCGTCACCAGGTCATCCGGATAGCCCACAGTGGCAGTGGCAACGTAAGGGATGCGGTGGGCAACCATTATGGCTATGATGTCCTTCTTGGGTTCTTCCTTTGGCCTATCGGCTGGGGTGGTGGTAGTCCAGGCAAGCCAAGGGGTGGCAGAAGAGCGCTGGATTCCAGTGTTCATGTAGGCCTCGTTGTCGTAGCAGACGTAGATGAAGTTTTCGTTGCGCTCGGCGGCCCCAGATAAGGCCTGCAGGCCGATGTCAAAAGTTCCGCCATCGCCAGCCCAAGCCATAACGGTCACATCCTCTTTGCCCAAGACCTTGAGGGCGGCCGAAACCCCGGAAGAAAGGGAGCCAGCAGTCTCAAAGGCCGTGTGGAAAAGGGGGACGTCTAAGGATGAGTATGGAAATGGGCCAGCTATTATTGACCAACAGCAGGCTGGTATAACTACGATGGTGTTCTTCCCCAAAGCTTTGAGGGCAAGGCGCATGGCTAAAGCAGCCGCGCAGCCAGGACAGGCCACATGCCCTGGCTTGAGGAGCTCTTCTTCAGGCAATCTGTAATTTGGTTCTAACCTCGGGCGAGGGTAAGCTTCCATCTCTTCCTCCTTACTTCTTAAGGTCAATCCAGATTGTATCTTCCTCCGGGTAATCGTGGGAAAGGGTGTAATTGAGCACCTTTTCCACGGTCGCCGGGGTTATATCCCAGCCACCGAGTCCGGCTATGAAGGAGAAGAGAACCGGGCGGTGGGGGCTATTGTAGAGGGCTGACTTTATCTCTTGGGCGAAAATTCCACCGTGCCCGAAGGAGATGTTGCGGTCAATAACCGCCACTTTTTCAGCTCCTTCAAGGGCTTTGCGCACTTCTTGGATTGGGAAAGGTCGGAATAGCCTCACTTTAAGCAAGCTGACCTTCCGGCCTTGCTCCCTCCATTGGTCAATAACATCGCGGGCTGTGCTGGTTACTGTTCCGGAGGTCACAAGGATTACTTCGGCTTCATCCTGTGGGTATTTTTCCAGGAGGCCATACGACCGGCCAAATAGCTCGCCGTATTCCCTATCGGCTTCTTTGGCTACTTCAACGGCTTTTTGGTGAGCCTCCTGGATTTTGTAGCGCAGTTCGGTCCAATCAGTTGGGAAGACGAGCCCACCGAAAGCTCTGGGGTCATCAACATCCAACTTGTATTGAGGTTGGTAAGGTGGTAGGTATTCATCTACCATCTCCTGAGGTGGCACATCTACGATTTCAGAGGTATGGGAGAGGACGAAGGCGTCCAGCACAACCATTGCTGGGAGGGATACTTTCTCGGCCACTTTATAGGCCTGGATTACGGTGTCCAAAACCTCTTGGTTGCTTTCTACGTAGAACTGCATCCAGCCCGTATCACGCTGGGAAAGGGAATCGTTCTGCTCGGTCCATATGCTCCAGCCGGGGGCGACGGCTCTGTTAACGTTGGCCAGGACTATGGGGAGGCGAGCTCCCGCTGCCCAGTGGATTATTTCGTGCATGAGGAGAAGGCCTTGGCCGGAAGTAGCGGTGAAAGCCCTTGCCCCAGTGGCTGACGCCCCAACGCACGCCGCCAGAGCCGAGGGCTCCGATTCCACTTTTATGAACTCAGCCTTAAGCTCCCCTCTGGCGCAGAAATCGGCCAAGTATTCAATGATTGTTGTCTGAGGGGTTATGGGGTAGGCAGCTATGACTTGAACCCTTGAAAGCTTAGCGCCGTAAGCTACGGCTTTGTTTCCTGTCATGACCTCTTTCATTTCCCGCCTCCATAGCTCAGAGAATTCGTCCTGCTCACTCCTTCGCTTCCTTCATAAAACCGAACTCTTCCTTGAGCGATAGGGCATTGCGAGGGCATTCGCTCACGCACACTCCGCAACCCTTGCAGTAATCGTAGTCTATCTCGTACCCGAAAGCCCCGTTCTCCTTGCGGCTTATGACTCGGTCGGGGCAGAAGATTAGGCAGTTATCGCACATGACGCATGTCCCGCAGGCAAAGCACCTTTTGGCTTCCTTAGTGGCTTCATCCACATCAAGGCCGAGGTTCACCTCCTCAAAGGAAGTGCGCCTCTTTTCAATTGGGATGAGCTTCGGGGGCAGAGGCTCTTCCCAGCGGTAGTAGGCGAGGTTGAGGTCCTCAAAGCGCACGATCGTTTCAGAGACAGGCCTCAGGACGGCGTAGACGTTCCTTTCCAGCGGTGGGAATCCTTCCAAAGCTTCGCCCTTCAAGAACCGGTCTATAGCCAAAGCTGCCCTTTTACCTGAACCTATGGCGTGGGTCACTGTGCCGAACCCGGTAGCGATGTCTCCGCCGGCAAAGATGCGAGGGCCAGCCAAGGTGGAAAGCTCGGTCTTTATCCGGCCTTTCTCCACCCTCAGCTCTTCAATTCCATCCAGGAAACTTAGGTCTGCCTCCTGGCCTATGGCTGGGATTACGTAATCCACGTCAACGGTATATTCAGAGCCGGGTATGGGTACGGGGCGAGGGCGGCCGGAGGAATCAGGCTCGCCCAGGCGCATCTTGATGAAGCGCACTCCAGAAGCTCTGCCGTTGGAAGAGATTATCTCCACCGGAGCTGTAAGGAATTCCATCCGGATTCCTTCCTCCTCAGCTTCTTCAATCTCAGCGGGGATAGCCGGCATTTCCTCCCTGGTCCGGCGGTAGTAGATGGTCACATCGGCTCCGAGGCGCAGAGCGGAGCGGGCTGCATCCATAGCCGAGTTCCCTCCGCCAATCACGGCCACTTTCTTGCCCGCTAAGGCTTTCAGGGCTCCTGGCCCTTCAAGGTTCAGGGTCTTGAGGAATTCCAGGGCTGGTATAACGCCTTCGGAATTTTCCCCAGGCACCTCAAGCCCTCGGTTTTTGGAGAAGCCCACGGCCAAGAAAATTGCAGCATAATCCCGAAGCTCGCCCCAAGAGAGGTTCCCTCCCAGCCTCATTCCAGTGCGTATATCCACTCCGAGGGCTTCAATGAAGGCGATTTCCCGCATCAGGACTTCCTTAGGGAGGCGGTAATCGGGTATGCCGTAGCGCATCAAGCCTCCGGGTTCGGGCAAGGCTTCAAATACTGTAACTCTGTAGCCTTTGCGGGCCAGGTGGTAAGCGCAGGACAGGCCAGCTGGGCCAGAGCCGATGATTGCAACCTTAGGGCCTTCGGGCTTGGAGGTAACTTTCGGCGCCTTCTCTTCCACTATATCGGCTACGAAGCGCTCCAGACGGTGAATGGAGATTGCCCCGCCGTAGTATTTGCGGTTGCATTCTATCTCGCAGGGGTGAGGGCAAACCCGGCCGGTAACGGCTGGGAAGGGGTTCTCAAAGCGTATCACTTCCCAAGCTTCAAGGAATCTACCTTGCGAAATCAGGCCCAAGTATACGGGGATGTCTTCGCCGGAGGGGCAATTGAAGGTGCAAGGAGCCCTTTTATCTTCATAAACTGGCCTGAGGTAGCGCCATCCGCCCGTCTTGTTGTAAAGAGTATCGGCCAGGGAGACTGCGACCGGGGGTACTTCTTCAACTTTGCGGAAGGTTATGATTTTGCCTTTCTCAGCCATTGGGGCCTCCTTTAGAAGATTACTTTCTCAAAAGCTTCCCGGGCTGCGGCAACGTTATCTTCGGGTTTGAAAGGCACTGTTTTCCTTATTGCCTGAGCCAGCGAATCAAAGCTAACGATGCCGGTTATCCTGGAGAAAGCGCCCAGGATAGCGGTGTTGACGATGGGAGCAGTGGAAGTTCCCAAGCGATGAGCTACGGCGATAGAGCTGGCGTTCACTGTAGCCACGCGGTAACCAAGAAGGGAGGGCTGGAAAAACGAAGGGGGATGAGGAGAATTTATCAGCACCCATCCCCCTGGCTTGAGGCCCTCGGTGACGTTTACGGCCTCTATGAGGGTTGGGTCCAGCACTATGATGTGGTCGGGGTTATAAATTGAGTAGCGGGCGCGTATAGGCTTATCCGATATCCGAGCGAAAGCCATAACTGGGGCTCCCCTTCTTTCTACACCAAAGAGGGGGAAAGACTGGACGAACTTCCCCTCCAAGAAAGCGGCGGTTACTAAGACTTCCGAGGCCACGACTGCTCCCTGGCCTCCACGGCCGTGTATGCGTATCTCCACCATCATTGCCTCCCCTTTTAAATGCGGTAGGGAAAAAAATCCCTTAAGCCGGTCCTAATTATATCCTTGCCCGTTACAAAGGTCAAGGGTTTTTCAGAGCATGCGGCAGTCGGTATCAGAGACCCTTTGGGCCTTTAAGGGGCAAATGTCCCTAACAGCTTTAACGGTGAGGATCGGCTATGGTGCGAAGGTCCCGATTCGGCATGCTCTGATGGGCTGCTGAGATGTAAACCAAGAGGAAAATCTCTCTAAAGCGAGTAAAGCATATTGGTACGGGATGCGGGCCTGGATTGAAAAGTGGGGAAGCGTAAGGCAACTATGTTCCCTTGCTGGAGGGTTATGGGGATCCCCACCCCCGTTTGCTGAGGGGTTGCCGGGGGTCGCAACTCGCCCCCTTTTCACCTCCCTCGCAGTGGGTTGGGGGTTTGGGAGCACATCTCCCACGCCCCATCCATCCCCAATTTACCACCACCGTTTTTGGTATTAACCATGACATGCTATATTGGTCAAGGTACAGAGGACTCATCGGGCTGGTCGTAAGGGCTTATCCTTAACCTACTGCCGCCAAGGAAAGGTAAACGGGGCAGCGATAACGGCCGTTTTCCCCAGCCTCATCTCCGCACCTCCACAGGGATAATGCAAAGGGCAGCTAACCCAGGCTCCGTGCAATTGAGGATAAGCCTCTCACCATCTGGTGACCAGGCAAAGGAACGACCGAGCAATGGGTTTGAAGGGAATAAATTCAATTTCCTCTCTCTGCCTGTAGATGGGTCTATAAGGCGATGTTCAATGATAGGGAAGCCTTCTTCATTAAGGTCAATAAATCCTGAAACAAGCAGGAAGCGCCCATAAGGAGACCACTGCACATTATATATTCCAAAAGGCTTTGATAGGGAAATATCCTGCCATGCCCCTGACTGGGGGTCCAGGAGGAGGAAGAACCGGACGGGGTTAGGCAAGTAACCCCTGGTGGCAATTATTGCGATCTTTTTCCCATCTGGGCTCCACTGGGCATTTAGTGCCCAGCGAGGAAGCCCCTTCCCTCCTGGCCCTTCCGTGCCAAGGTCAATCTCCCTTATCACCCCTTCCTTCGTGTCCAAAAGAAGGAAATGTTCGCAGTTATACACAACCTGCCACTTCCCATCCGGTGAAACCGCTGTCTTGTACTCCCAGCCATACGGCGTAGGAATGCGCATGGCATATCGGCCAAAAGGGACTCGCCTTTCTTCTGCCGGAGGGATTACTAAACTGCCTCGCAGTGTTTCCTCCTCCACATCATAAGCCAAAGCCCCCTTCCCCTCCTCTACCAACACTATCGGCAGTACAACATTTGAGGCCAATTTCTTCTTCTCCCCAGTGTCCAATGACTGCCAGATTAAATCACTTTGCTCGCGTTTTTCGTCATATTTCAAATAAACCAGCGCTCGCCGTGCAAGGCTCCATACCGGGTTTCCAGGAAAGAGCCCTGCGGTTAATCTCCTCACCTCCTTCGTCTCAACGTTGAAGACCTCAAATGCGCTACCCCTCCCCCCAGGCTTGATAGCCCTACGGATGAGAACCTCTTCGTTGGAAATCCATCCTACGATTCTGAACCCCAAAGTACCGGTAAGCACAACCTTTGGCTCGCCGAAGTGGATTTGGTCCAAAGTAGCGCTTTCCCAAGGGGAAACGTAGGGGGTAGGAAAGGGAGTGGGGGTGGGGAAAGACAAAGCCTCCTCCATACTCCCTTCGGGCTTAAGGTAGCTTATCAAGGAAAGAAGGCAGATAAGGAAAAAGCCTCCAAGAACTAAACTGCCTACCCATCGGAAAATTTTCCTTATCATTTCCCACCTCCTTTTGGCCTAAGTTCATCCTTAATTTAGGCACTTTCTCAAGCATTATTGTAGCAAACTTCCGGAATAGGGTGCAGAGTTCCTTTCCCTTCCTTTGTGTAGTAGTGGCCAAGGATTTAGCGGTAGTCCTCCCAGCGAACAGGCCAAGGGTCATCCCTGACCAAGGTAAGAGCAGCGGTTGCCTTGCGCCCAGCGGCTGGCCCCTTCCTGATAACCGAAATCATCAGCCAAGAATTCAAAAAACGGAGCCTTCCCCAAGCACAAACGGCATCGTAAGCGTAGGTTCGGGCAACGATGGTCTGAGCCCTCAAGGCCAAAGGATGATAATATGGCCCCATCTCCCTCGGGACTACATCCAAAAAGGTAATCACCTTCTACGCTTACCGTGGCCAGGTTTGTGGGATAAGGTTAAGGGCGCCGAGGATCAGCAGTGCAACCATAGCGGGTGTCGGCAATTTGGCAGGGATTTTCAGCATCCACAATAGCACCACTGTCAGGCTCAAGGGCATACATTTTCACAGTGATTTCCAAGAAAAGTTGACCCTCTTCCTGAGCGACAGCTATGGTAATGAGTGTGATGGCCCCCAATGACAAAGACAGGAAAAGGAAGCTCGCAGTTGCATAGAAAGGCCATCTCTTCTTCTTCATCGTTCCACATCCACAGATGCCAAGCACAAAGCTGGCCCCTTTACGCTTTTTGGACGACAATAGAAAATTATATGCTTACCATCAGGTGACCAGGCAGCCCTTCCCCTCGGATCTTCACTGCGAGCTATAGGGAAAAAGTCAAGGTTACGCATCCTCTCCATCTTTACATCCACCAACCACATTCTCGGCAAAAATTTTCTATCACCAATTGCTTCCGATCCAGAGATTAAAAGATGTCTCCCATCTGGTGCCCAATCCACTTCAGAGAAAATGAGGCCTGGAGGGCGTTTAATCTCCCGGACATTCTCTCCCCAAGGGTCAAGGATGAGAAGCTGGGTAGGGCGGGGAAGGAAATCGCCAAATGTAGACGCTATGGCCACTTGTCGTCCATCCGGGCTCCACTGGGCATCCATTGCCCAGCGAGGAAGCCCCTTCCCTCCTGGCCCTTCCGTGCCAAGGTCAATCTCCCTTATCTCCCCTTCCTTCGTGTCCAAAAGAAGGAAATGTTCGCAGTTATACACAACCTGCCACTCCCCATCTGGTGAAACCGCTGTCTTATACTCCCAGCCATATGGTGTAGGAATACGCATGGCATATTGGCCAAAAGGGATTCGCCTTTCTTCGGCCAAAGGACCCACCAACCTCCCTCGTAAAGCTTTCTCCCCAATATCGTAAGCCACTGCTCCTTTACCCCCTCCTACCAACACTATCGGTAAAACAACATCTGAAGCTAATTTCTGTTTCTCTCCTGTATCCAACGATTGCCAGATTAAATCGCTTTGCTTACGTGTTTCATCATATTCCAGATAAATCAAAGCTCGCCGGATATGGTTCCATACCGGGTTCCCAGGGAAGGCCCCCTCAGCCAATCTCCTCACCTCTTTAGTCTCAACATTGAAAACCTCAAAGGCGCTCCCCCTCCCACCAGGTTTAATAGCCCTCCGGATGAGAACCTCTTCATTGGAAATCCATCCCATGATTCTGAATCCCAGGGTACCAGTTAGCACAACTTTTGGCTCACCAAATCGGATTTGGTCCAAAGTGGCGCTCTCCCAGGGGGAAACAAAAGGGGTAGGGGAAGGGGTAGGGAAAGAGAAGGCCTCCTCCATCCTACCTTTAGGCTTAAGGTAGCCTACCAAGGCGATCAAGAGGATTAGGAAAAAAGCGCCAATAAGCAAACTGCCTACCCATCGGAAAATTTTCTTCACCTTCACCCACCTCCATAAACAATTTTGGCAATTGCCCAGCATCATCAGGCTATATAGCAAGAGCTTGTCAAAGGGTAGGAGGCGGTAGAAAAATTCAAGCAGGAAGACCGGAACCTCTTGCCCAGCTGAGGAAAGCCCTTTTAACTGCCCCAAAAGCCTCTGAACTTTACCAGCGAATCCTTCAGGGCGAGCAAATTGCCTATCGTCGGGTCATCCACCTCTTCCGGGAAGTCCCTTCCCTGCAGGGCTTGTTCAGGAGCGATGAGAAAGGCTACGTGTGCCTTTCCTCCCCTATCCTTAGCCCCCTTTTTAATCCCCTTCCGAAAATTCCCCTATGGACACAAAAAAGCGCGGAGTTACTTCTGGAACAAGCTCCTGGATTCTGGCCGCTATGGCTTCAAATTCCTCAAGGCGATATTCCTCTATCCTGCCTTCATCGCATAGCTTGGCTATCTCTGGGTCAATTGGTATCTTAGCTAAGAGGGGGGCTTTCAGTTCCTTGGCTATCTCCTCACCCTTGCTTGGGCCAAATAGCTCCCACCGCTTTCCGGTATCGGGGCATATGGCATAACTCATGTTTTCCACAACCCCGATTATGGGAACCTGCAAGTGCTTGGCCATCTGCATCGCTTTCTTCACAATAACCCGAACCAGCTCCTGAGGTGAGGTGACGAGGATGACGCCGTTAAGCGGCAAAGCTTGCATCACAGTTAAGGAAGCATCGGCGGTGCCAGGTGGTAGGTCTACAATCATGTAATCCAATTCGCCCCAGAAGACATCGCCCCAAAATTGCTGGATAGCTCTGGAAATTAGAGGACCCCGCCAGATTACAGCATCTTCATCCCTGAGCAGGAAAAGGCCAATGGACATTACCTTTATCCCGGTGGAGCTGGTTGGCGGTATTATCCCCATTGGAGCGGGGATTGGCTTATCCTTAACCCCAAGGATTTTGGGAATGCTTGGGCCAGTGATATCGGCATCCATTATCCCCACCCGATAGTTCTGACGGCGCAGGTGAGTAGCTATAAGCGCCGCTACGAGGGATTTACCAACCCCTCCCTTCCCGCTCATTACCGCTATCACTTTCCCGATGGTGTTGAACCGTTTGGCTATACCTTCTTCTGGCGTTAGTGAATCTAAGAGGGCTTTCCTTTCCTCTGGGCTCATTTCGGTCAGGATTACTTCTACTTCCTTTACGCCCTCTACTTGTTCCAGAGCCTCTTTTACGTCATTGGCCAACCTTTCCCGCAATGGGCAGGCCAAGGTGGTAAGGGCCAGGATTACTTTCACCTTCCCTTCTTCTTCCTCAAGCCCTCTCACCATTTTTAGCTCCACGATGCTCCTTCTTAGTTCGGGGTCATGCACCTTTTGCAGAGCTTCCCAAAGCGGTTTCTTATCCATATGGCGCCCCCTTCTCGGAATTTAAACCAGAGCTTGCTCGTATTGTATCCCGGCAAGCAGCTACCGTCAAACTATCGCTTTTCAAGCTGACCCAAAGGCTTAAGCTTGAGGCTTGCTTTCTTCTCTATTGACCAGACTTCGGTGTATCCAGGCAGCACGTGAGGGCACATCCCGATCCAAGAGCAAACGCCGCAGGAGAACCCGCCGGCGCTCAGCGGGGTCTTTGGGCAAAGGCAGTCGGTTAGCTTCCAAGCGGTTTATCACACTTATAACCAACATGGCGAGGCAAGCTACAGTGATAGCTGTTGGCTGCCCTGTTGCCCAGGTTATTAGAGGCAGCAAGGCCAAGCCCAATAAAGCAGCCACAGCCGTTTCTCCAAGTAGGCGCCCAACGCCTAAAGCGATTAGAAGCCAAGGGAAGCCCCAAGGGAAAACGACGATGAGTAAGCCCATGAATGGAGAGAGGCCGCGGCCACCTTTGAACCTCAGGAAAATCGGCCAGTTATGGCCAATGACGGCAGCTAATCCTCCAGCCAGGGCAGTGGGCAAACCAAGCCCCAATTGCAGAGCTAACCATGTAGGTAATGCGCCCTTGGCAATATCCAACAACCCCACTGGCACTATTGCCCAACGCGCCACGTGATAGTAGACGCCCGTTCCGCTGACCGTACCGCTGCCTATGGTCCGCAAATCAACGCC
>CAZPWR010000458.1:0-2388 GCA_964590555.1 uncultured Anaerolineae bacterium
TGTCTTGACGGATCACATTTAGAAATTAGGCTTGCAAGGGGGTATCGGCGACCGTACTTTTTAGCCAGCATCTCAATAAGACTTTGGCCGGAATTAACCTGTTCCATAGCTCCACCTCCCCAATAGCCTCAACCTAAGAAAACCCTGATCTCAAAAAACTGGAAAGCCCTGAGCCAAGCTGCCGTTATAACTTGACCTAACCCTTGTTTTCTGCGAAAGTAGGAGGCTTTTTAAGCGCCTTTCCCTTTAAAGGCAATGGTCAGCAGGAAAGGGATTGAGTTTTGTCCACAACATCAGAAGGTTCTGGCGTATCTCTTCCCCTAAGGGTTCGCAGAAATAGCAGCAGACTGCTTTTAAGCCCAGTTGTCGGGCTATTACGGCCGTGGCTAAGGTGTGGTGGGAGCCAAGCCCTCCGCCAGTTATCACTACCCGTGCCTTCTGCCTCAGGATGTCGGCGAAGATGAACTCAAATTTGCGGATTTTGTTCCCACCGTAGACCGGATGGCTTAGCCCATCCCTCTTGACCCAGATTTCGGCTCCGAACTGGGAGGAAAGCCTCTCCATGAGGGTGAGAGGGGTCGGTAAATTGGCTAAGGGGATAAAGGGGACCTTGCCTTTAAGGGCTGGGAATTGGGCAAAAATCGCTCGCTCTTCCATGTCACCTCCTTAAATTGGCAAAAACCTCCCAAGGCCAGCCTGAGGTCATGTGCTCAGGGTTGTTCAACCCCCAGGTTACGCCTCCGGGGCAGAAAAAGGAGATGTTCACTTGCCTGGTGAGGATTGGGATTGCGGTGGAATTGCGGCAGAGGGACATATCAGCTACTGTTTTGTTGATTATGGCCTCAAACCCAGCGGTGACCAAGTAGCTCTTGAAGAGAGCACGGGTCAAGCTTTGCCAGCTTTTGAAGGGGGCAAGCTTGCTGAGAACCCTGTTCACCAGAATTACGAAGCGAGCCTTCGCTGTCTCGCCATCCAGCAGCTGATTAGCTGAAATTTCCAGGCGATTGCCGTGGGCTTTCCACAGCGCTTCTTTCCCTACCCTATCTACCAAGCCCTTGAGGGTGAAAAAGTCGGCTCGGATTATCACGACTTCGGGCTCGTCGGGGAAGTTGCTCATTGGACCTATGAGTAGACCAGGCACCGGGAACGGTAGCTTGGGGGAGAGGCGGAGTTCAAACGGCCTTCGGGGTTCCTTTAGGCCAAGGACTACAGGGGACCATTTGCAGACTTGGATGGAACCAGGCAGAATTTTCAAAATCTGCCCTTCCGCAGCGAGCCGGACAGCATTGCAGTAGGATACACCCTGGTAGACGGGGATATCCGGGTATTGCTCCGGGTTTGTTAGCCTTTTAACCCCTACCATTCTCCCTCCGGGATTTCTGGGATTGGGGGATGTTGGAAGCGTTCCCTGCTCAGAAGCAGGGGGAACTGACGCCTTGCGGTCCCCATCACAAGCCAGAAAGCGAGGGAATCTTGCCTCCGGACTGGTTTTTCCCCAATTGCCAGTTGGAGCAGCTCCAGCAGATGAATCACTGGGCGAAGGTTTGGGTCAGCCAGCCTGGCTACTGAAAGCATCGCTAAGCAGCCAGCGCAGTAGACAGATGTAGCATCGGCTTTAGTCTTGCGGTGGTCTCTGGAGGTATTTCGGGCGGAGGCAAGGATGGAGAAAGGGTGGTAGGCTGAGAGGGGAGAAAAGCCTCCGCCGATTCCGCAACAGAGCTGGCTTACCTTGTGGTGAGGTGCTTCGGTTACTTTCACCCCGATTAGGCTTAGGATTTTCCTGGGGATTTCGGCAAAATCTTCCCTTACCATGCGGGCGTGGCACGAATCCTGCACGGTTACTTCCAGCCCGAGGGGTTTTATAGGCCCAAATTTCCCCTGCTCCAATCCTTCCAGGATGAATTCAAAGTAATGGGAGAAGCTGATGCCCGAGAAATCAGCCCCGAACTGGGGTAATACGTTTTTAAGCATGTTAAGGCAGGCGGTGCACAAGACATAAACGCGTTCGGCTTGGAGCTGGCGGAACCAGAGGGTGAGCCTCGCCGCTACTTGTTCCACTTCTTCGTATAGGCCCATCCTGAAGAGCATTTCCCCGCAGCAGTAATCCAGGCCGCCTCGGATTTCCATCCCTTGGAAGAGGCGGGAGCGGGTAAGGTGCGGAACCATTAGGAGATTACAGCCGGAGTAGAGGAAAGTGCGACTCGGCTTTACCTTTCGCCATTCGGCCACCAGTTGGCGTTCTTCAGACGGGAGGCGGTCTATGACATCGGTGCGGAAGTTAGGGCGGGCATGGGGCAAGAAGTAGCGGGCGTAGAGGGGAAGGCCTCGCTCTTTCCAAAGTTCATGCCAAATGTCCAGGATGAGGTTGGCAGGTTTGGCGTCTTCGGG
>CAZPWR010000459.1:0-1787 GCA_964590555.1 uncultured Anaerolineae bacterium
CGCCCGGCTGAAGCCGCCGCGTTGCCAATCCTTTCGACCCGGCCGGCCAATATAATGTTCTGGACAGCTGCAGCCACCGATAGGGCATAATCCAGGTCTTCGCTGATCGGTCTATCAGAGAAAGCAAGGACAAGGATAGGGGCTTGGTCCAAAGCTTGAAGGAACCATTTAGTAGCCCAAGCTTTAAATAAAGGCGAAGCTTGGGCAGAAGCCAAGATGCGGGTGAATTCAGCTTGAAGCATAATTGAGAAGTCTTTCTTGCTTTTCCCGCCTAATACTACGAAATACCAGTTTTGCAAGTCAAGCTTTGAGGGGGCCCAGAGGGCAGCAGAGATTATTTTTTCCAGGGTTTCTTTAGGTATAGGGTCAGGTTTGAAGCGGGTTATGCTGCGCCTTGAGATTATAGCTTCGTAGACCTCCATTCAAAACCTCCGATGAGAATTGCCTAAGTTTTTATCTGCAGAGTGGCGGGCTTTCGCCGTTCAAAGTTTTAGGGTAAGCTCTACCTGAATTATACCGAAAGAGTGCTAAAGGGGCAAAGTTTGAGATTAATTTGCCCTCCAGCGTTTGCTGAGGGCTACGCCCTGAGGGATTTGCCAAAGCCTTGCATTCCACTCGCAAGCAAGCTTTACTCCCTCCCCATTTGCGAGGTAAGTTATAGAAGGTTGCCCGCCCCTGTTTGCCGAGGGTTTACTAAGGTCTTTGGTTTCAAGCGTTGGCGGGTTTGAGCTCCGTTGAGATCTCTAACCATTTGGAGGAGATTACTTCGGCAGCTTGCGCCGCTTCGCAATGATATCCAGGGAGCAGAAAGGTTAAGGGGAGCGAGATTTGCTTTCGTGGATGTTTTTTATAACGAAAGCATCTTGCCCGCCAGCAGGAAGACGGGTGAGGTCCTGCCATCGGTAAATACCTATCTCCAGCTTATCCCAAGCACCAGGGATATATAACACACGCTCATCCCGGTAAACGCGGCCTGGAACCCAAGAGGAAGTCCCCATTTTCGTAAGCCAGAAAGGAGGACCATCGTTCTGGGCTATCCTATGCCCTTTATCATCCAGGACGTGGATGAAGACTGAGTAATCTTCAGGGATTGCGCTTAGGGCTTGCCAGTAAAGGGTAAGGCACAATGGTTTACCGGGCTTAAGGTCGTAACCTTTGAGGGCAATTATCCCGCCAAAATGGACTTCAGCAGGCCGTTCTGGCGAAAGGTCACCTGCACCGGTTGGTTCGTAAGGGCATCGCTCAGGCAAGGTGAGCCTGCAGAGAAGGGCTGAGCTACGCCTGAAAGCCGCAACCTGGACCAAGGTATCCCCATGTAAAAGCACGATGGGGCCACTTGCCTTGAATTCTTTGACTCTCCAATCCGCCCCAACCGAAACTCTCAAAGCTACCACAAAGTATTTGCCGAGGTCCCAGGGGATGGTGTCCACTTTCACGGTCTCCCCAACTTTCCACGGATGGGGAGGATACCAGAGCAGGGTTGGAAGCGGATGAAAGGGGGTTCCAGCAAATGGTTCCCCGCCTTCATTTAAAAGAAAGAGCTTGATTTCAAGGCCTTCAGGCAGCGGAGCCAAGGGTTGCCAATAGGTCCGCACGAAGAGGAGTTTGCCTTCCTTGTGTCGGACTAAATCCAGTCCTTTGAAGAGCAATTTGCCTTCAAAATTAACTTCAATAGGGTAAGAGGGTTGGGGGTTTACAGCCCTGGCGAAATCAAAGAATTCATCCGGAAGTTCTCGTTCGCCTTCGCCCTTGTGGAGCAAGATATACCCATCGGAAGCCTTCACTAT
>CAZPWR010000460.1:0-5065 GCA_964590555.1 uncultured Anaerolineae bacterium
TATAATGTTAGCAGCTTCTTTTACATTCACCTTCTTCTCCATAGCTTCCCTCTAAACCAAGGGAGGTGTGAAAATTGCCACTAAAATCAAGGGCTCATCACCTCGGTTCTGCACCCCGTGTTCAACCCCAGCTGGGGCAAAAGCGCAATCCCCAGGGCCAAAATCAACCCACTTGCCGGCTATAAAGCAGGCTCCTTTGCCTGAGATGACCATGAAAGTTTCAGCGGAGCCGGAGTGGACATGAGGCTCAATGGCGCTATTGGGCTCTACCTTAACCAAGTGGAGGCTCAGGGTTGGATTAACCTGGCTTGAAATCAAGACCTTGGTCCACACACCTTGGAACCGTGAGTGGGGTTGCCACGGGAGAGCATCGGCCTGCAAGGTTAAAGGCTCCATAGTTACCCCCTCTGTGAGCGTTCTAAGGCCAGCCGGTAAATTGAACGGGCCAGTTCCCTTATGTAATCACTCTGTTCTACCCCCTTAACCCAGTGCTCCGGAATGCCCGAAATGCCATTGAAGGCCCCGCCCAAAGCTCCAGTTATAGCGGCCGTGGTATCGGTATCGTATCCACCCATAACGGCTGTAACAACCGAGGTCTTAAAGTCTTCCGGTGTCCTCAAAAAACAATAGAAAGCAGAGGCCACGGTTTCCACTACGTAGCCACCGGTCCCGAGGATTTCCAGAGCTTGCTCTGGTTCTATATTTCTGCACAGAAGCTCTTTTGCCTTCCGGAGGTTTTCTGCGAGATGGGAAGGCCCTATGAATTGGCAAGTTGCTTCTATGAGTCCTTCAGTGCCTGCGCCAGACGCCAACCTCGCTACCGCATACGCTACAGCTAACCCTCCCTTTATAGATTCAGGGTTGCGGTGGGTTATAATTCCGGCCTTTTCCACATCGTCCTTGAGCTTTTCAGAGGTCCAGGCGTTCAACAAACCCACGGGAGCAATGCGCATGGCAACGCCATTGCCAGCAGCAAATTCCCCTCCTACCCCGCTTTCCTCCCACGACAGCCCTCTCATGAGGCGCTGTATTGCCTTCAAAGTGGTGAGGCCAATTCCTCTGGGCTGCCCCCCCTTCACCCACTGGACAAACCTGGCGGCCAAGTCTTCGGGATTGACTTCACCTTTATCCACAATGCTTTCGGCGTGGATTATCATCATCTGAGTATCGTCGGTGAATTGGCCAGGGCCAAGCCCTCGTTTCGGGGAAGGGAGAAAGTCTTCAATTACACCATAGCGCTTGCGGATAACTTCAGGAGGCAAACCCTCAACAGGCATGCCCAGAGCATCACCTATGGCAAGGCCTAAAAGGCAACCTTCAAATCTCTCCAGCGCTTACCTCCTCCGGCTCTAAGTAGCGGATTTTGGAAGGGTCGCTTATGCGGTCCGGAAAGAGGATGCCATTAGTGTGGTCAATCTCGTGTTGGAAGACCCTGGCCAAAAGACCATCGGCTTTTATCCTGACCCTTTTGCCCCTTGGGGTTTGGGCTTCTATTTCCACAAATGTTGCCCTTTTCACTTCCCCCACTATCCCTGGCAGGGAAAGGCAACCTTCTTCGGCCTCTTCTTCCCCTTCCATCTTGACAATTTCGGGGTTTACGAGAGCAAAGACTCGGCTTTTGCCATTGCCCTCCTCTGGAGGGAGCTCCACCACGATAACTTTTAGGGGAACTCCTATCTGGATAGCAGCCAAACCGATGCCTTTAGCGGCCCTCATCGTATCCAGCATATCCTGAATGAGGGCCTTCAGCTCACGGTTGAATTGAGTCACCTCTTTGGATTTAACCCGCAGGCGGGGGTCATCACCAGTAAGTATTCTCCGCACCATTTATTTCTTCTCCTTCTCCAGTCAAATTATATCGCACTGGAGGCCGCTTTGTCAAAGGAGATGCCTCCTGGGCAGGGCTTTCCAGTTTTCCATTGGAGCCCACTCATGGCGGGTTGGGGGCGGGGGACATCCCCGTTTCCCCTCCACCCCCATACCCCTCTCGTAGGGGGTTGGGGGTCAGCGCAGGCTGACCTCTGGCCGAAGGAAGTTGTGAGCGATTGCCCCTGCCGTGCCAGGGCTGACTGGGGGCGCAAGCTCATGGAGCTGCCCACGTTTGAAAAACTGGGAAGTCCTGGCAAGCAACGCCCTTTCTTGCCTTTATGCCTAAAAGCCTTTATAATGCATTCAAAACCAAATGGAGGTAGCCTATGGCCACAGGAACCCTTTGTTTTGGCCTTTTGGTGCTCCTTATCCTCATCATCGCCCCTATGGCCATAAAGATTGTCCGGGAATACGAAAGGTTGGTCATTTTCCGTTTCGGAAGGTGCGTAGGGGAAAGAGGACCAGGACTCGTGTTCCTAATCCCGTTCGTGGAAGTTCCGGTCAAGGTGGACCTGAGAGAGCAATATCTGGAAATACCTCGGCAAACTTGCATAACCAAGGATAATGCCCCCATTGACGTAGACTTCCTGGTCTACTGGAGGGTGGTCAATGCCACAGATAGCGTAATCCAGGTCCGGAACTTTGCCGGCGCATCCCAGGGAATAGCTACCACGACCTTGAGAGCGGTAATCGGCGACATCCAACTTGATGATGTCTTGGCCCGAAGGGAAGAGATAAACCGAATCCTCCGAACCAAGCTGGATGAGGTGACTGAGAGGTGGGGGGTTAAAGTAACAAGCGTGGAAATCAGGGAAATCCTTCCGCCCAGGGAAGTTCAAGAGGCCATGATCCGCCAGCTGAGCGCAGAAAGGACCCGCCGCGCTATGGTCACTGAGGCCGATGGAAAGAGGGAATCGGCGATAAAGGTGGCCGAAGGCGAGAAGCAAGCGGCTATCCTCAAGGCTGAAGGACAGCGCCAGGCCTTGATTCTCACCGCTGAAGGCGAACGCCAAGCTGCGATCCTCAAAGCTGAAGGTTTCTCCATCGCGCTCCAAAAAATCTTTGAAGTAGCCAAGACCGTTGATTCTAAGACCATGAGCCTCCAGTACCTTGAGGCTTTGAAAGCCCTGGGGCAGAGTCCAGCTACCAAGTTCATATTCCCGATGGAGTTCTCCTCGCTCCTCAAGCCCTTCGTCCAGTTTGCGGGGGAGTCTATGAGCAGTGAAGAGAAAGCTCAAGGCTCTTAGCCTTGTCCTCTTGCTGTTAGGGGCGAGTTGCATTCTGCCGGGCAACATACCTCCTTCCGTAAAGATTGGGCTTATCGCCCCCTTTGAGGGGCTATATCGGACTGAGGGCTACGATGCCCTTTACGCTGTGAAAATGGCGGTCCGGGAAGCCAATGCTTCCCAATCGGCCAAAAGGTACCGGTTGGAGCTTGTGGCTTTAGACGATAAAAACCGCCCGGCCGAAGCCCGCGTGGCTGCCGGGAAAATTTCCCTTGACCCTGAGATAGTCGGAGTTATTGGGCACCTATCGGAAGACGCAACCTTAGCGGCTCTACCCATTTACTCCAGCCACAATCTCCCCCTCTTGGTCCCAATCCCGCTTCTGGAAGATTCAGAGGCTTTGGCAGGAACGGCCTTCTTGACCCCTCTCTACTCTTCTCTTTGGACTGAAAATTTATGCTCAAAAGGCAAAGCCTTGGTCTTTTCTTGCCCGGGCTCCGCAATCCAGAGGAAAATCTCGGCGCACTGTCCGGCTGAAAAGGTGGATTTTTACTGCTACCCCGAGTTTCCCCCCCAACCGCAGGAATACAAGGTTACCTTTTGGCCCGGCGATGAAGTAAAGGGGGCGGAGGTTTTGCTCAAGCTGAGGGAAAAGGGGTTCAAGGGCGAATTTTGGGGTAGGCCCGGCGTATGCTCGTCCCTTTTTGAGGCCTTTGCTGGAGAGAGGGGGAGTTGGTGCTTAGGCTTTGAGGAAGAGCCTGATGCTGCTTTCGTGGATGAATATCGGAAAATCTCCGGAGCTGAACCCGGACCTTTCGCTTACCCTGCGTATGTAGCGGCAAAGACGTTGATAAAGGCTATAGCTGAAGCCTCGGCCGAGGGCGAGGTAACGCGTAAAGGGGTCAGGCTTCACCTCTCCCGAAACATTGGTAAACCCTAAGCTCCAAAGGAGGCTGTAGATGCGCATCCTCATGATTTCTTGGGAGTATCCCCCGCACATAGTGGGAGGGCTCGGCAAGCACGTTGCGGAACTAAGCCCTGCTTTGGTTCGCAAAGGGGTTGACCTTTTCCTACTTACCCCCGCTTGGGCTGGAGGGGAGGCATTTGAAGTAGTAGAAGGGGTGAAGGTTTACCGCGTAGAACCTGTAAGGGAAGAGGGAGATATCCACACCGTAGCCTGGAAAACTAACTTGCGCTTGCAGGAAAAAGCCCAAGAGCTTTGGGCCCTTACCGGGGGCTTTGAAATAATCCATGTCCACGATTGGCTAACATCTTTTGCCGGGTGTGCCCTTAAACGCTCTTACAAGACCCCTCTCATTGCTACAATCCATGCCACAGAAAGGGGCAGGGGACGAGGATACCTCCACTCCCGTACCTCCGAAGCCATCCATAGCACCGAATGGTGGCTGACATACGAAGCTTGGAGGGTGATCTGCTGTAGCAAGCACATGGCTTGGGAAGTGCGAGAATACTTTCAAACCCCAGAGGATAAAATTGACGTAATCCCGAACGGAGTCAAGATTGAGCGCTTTGACCGGTGGGAGGGGGTGGATTTAACCGGCTTCCGGAACATGTATGCTTTGCCAGAGGAGAAAATAGTGCTTTACGTGGGGCGATTGGTGGAAGAGAAGGGGCCGCAGATTTTGCTGGAGGCTGTTCCTCATGTCCTGGCCCGCTTCCCTTCGGCCAAATTCGTAATAGTAGGGACAGGCCATCTGCTTGACCACCTGCGGCACCGAGCCTGGGAACTGGGGGTGGCCCACAAAGTCCTCTTCACAGGCTTTATCCCTGATGAGGACCGCGACAGGTTGCTAAAAGTAGCGGATGTAGCTGTGTTCCCCAGCCTCTATGAGCCTTTTGGCATAGGAGCCTTAGAAGCAATGGCTGCCCGCTGCCCAGTAGTAGTCTCCGAGGTTGGGGGGCTTGCCGAAGTAGTCCGGCATGCTGAAACGGGGATAACCGTTTACCCT
>CAZPWR010000461.1:0-11495 GCA_964590555.1 uncultured Anaerolineae bacterium
CGCATCCTCTTGTGGCCGGGAGCCCCGCCAGAGCGCCCCCCTCCCTTGCCAGGCCTATTATGGTAGCTCTTAAGCCCTTAAATTCCATAGGTTTTAATCCACCTCGCTTTTAGTTTCATCTTTGTCAGCTCTTGGCACTCACCCCCACACCCTCTCGCAGGGGGTATGTGGTTTTGCCCACCCCCGTTGGCTGGGGGTCCGCCAGAGTTTAAGGTCCCACTCGTTGGCTGGCTTGCAAGGGCAAGCCGTTCGCCCCCATTTTTACCGCCCTCGCAGAATGTCAGCATGAAAAAGACACCCCTACACTCCCTGGCAGGAGGCCACACCCCCAGCGACCTCAGTTTAGCAAAGGTCGGCGCAGGCCGACCTCCGGCCGAAGGCCAAAAAGGGCTGATTTCAATCAGCATGAAAAGTTTTTGCCCACCCCCGTTGGCTGGGAGTCCGCCAGAGTTTAAGGTCCTACCCGTTGGCTGGCTTGCAGGGGCAAGCCGTTCGCCCCCTTTACCCCAAGCGGCTTTGCCCCCTTCAAATCAGAGCCAAAGCTATCCCCAGCATTGCCATAAGAACGGCTATGAGCCAGAAACGCTGGGTTATGTGGGTTTCGGACCAGCCCAAAAGTTCAAAATGGTGATGTAAAGGTGCCATCTTGAAAATTCGCCTTCCCTGCCCATATCGGGATTTGGTGTATTTGAAATAGGCCACCTGGATTATGACCGAGAGAACCTCGGCTACAAAGACGAAGCCAATAATCGGCAGAAGGAGCCATTGGCCGGTCATCAGTGCTACTACGGCCAAAGTTGCCCCTATAGAAAGAGAACCAGTATCCCCCATGAAGAGCTCAGCTGGGTAAGAGTTGTACCAAAGGAAGGCCAGAAGCGCCCCCACAACCGTAAAGCAGAACCTGGTTAAGTAGATCTGGCCCTGAAGGTAAGCTATGATTCCGTAAGCGGCAAAGGCTATCGCCGCTATGCTGCCCGCTAACCCATCTAAGCCATCTGTGAGGTTAACGGCGTTAGATGTGCCTACTATGATAAACATGGCTATCGGGATGTACCAAATCCCAAGGTCTATCATCTTGGGGATTGTCGGGATTCCCACAACTCTGAGGCCAAGGCCGTAGTAAATCATCAAAGCAGTCAAGAAAGCTAAAAGAACTTGGCCCAGGAATTTCACCCTGGCTCTCATCCCTTCGCCCTTCCTCCGGCCCTTTACCCCTTCCCAATCATCAAGTGCCCCCAGAATCCCGTAACCAACCATAACTCCCAGCGGCACAAGAATGGACCGCCCCAGGAGGGTCATGCCCAGGAGGCTGAAGAAATTGAGGGTAATGGTGATGAGGAGGACGGGAAGGATAACCATTATACCGCCCATGGTAGGCGTCCCCATCTTGCTCATGTGCGAGCTGGGGCCGTTCACCTTTATCATTTTCCCTATCCCATGGCTTTTCAAGAACTCAATCAAAGGTCCTCCCCAAATCACGGCCAGAAGGAAGGAAACTGTTCCGAGAGCCAAGGCGTAAGCCATTTCCCTAATCCCTCGCCATTATTGCCTTCACTATTTCCTCCATCCTCATAGCCCGCGAGCCTTTGACCAGCACGACATCGCCAGGCTCCAAGATTTCCGTGAGAAGAGCCACAGCTTCTTCCCTGGATTCAAAGCTGTGGACCTTATCCGAAGGCATGCCGCAGGATAGGGCCTCTTGAGCTATTATCCTGGCCCTGGGCCCAACCGTAATCAGGATTGAAGCCACTTCCACCGCTTTCCTGCCCACCTTCCGGTGCCCTTCCTCCTCGTAAGAGCCCAACTCCAGCATATCTCCCAAAACAGCAATGCGCCTACCTGGCAATTCCTCCAGCACGCTCAGAGCGGCCAGAGTGGAAGGGGGGCTGGCGTTATAGGTGTCGTCCAAAATCGTTGAGCCCCTAATCCCTTTTACAGCCATAAGCCTGACTTGAGCCGAGGTGTCCCTCAGGCCGGCCATTATCTCTCCCCAGGAAAGCCCTTCCAGAAGCCCCACGGCCGCTGCAGCCAAGGCCGTGTGGACACTGTGCCTTCCCAGAAGGGGGATGCGAGCATGGATTACTTCTTTGCCGTAATGGAAGCGGAAGCGAACCCCTGCCAGCCCCTCGCTCTGGATATCATCAGCCCAAAGGTCAGCCTGGGGGTCAAGGCCGTAGTAAAAGACACGGGCCTTGGTCTTTTCCCTCATCACCCGCACCCTTTCATCATCATAATTTAAAACGGCAACCCCATCAGGCGGCAGGGCTTCTACCAGCTCCGCTTTGGCCTGCGCTATCCTCTCTATAGTCCCCAGCCTCTCCAGATGCACTGGCTCAACGCAAGTGACAACCCCTATGACCGGTAAAGCTATCTCCGCCAGCAGCGCAATCTCCCCTAAAGCGTACATCCCCATTTCTAAAACCACCCTTTCATGTTCAGGCCCCAGGTGGAGCAAGGTCAGAGGCAAGCCAATCTCATTGTTGTAATTGCCATAGCTTTTCAAGGTCCTAAACCTTCGGGAAAGGACCGAGGCTATGAGCTCTTTGGTTGTGGTCTTGCCCACGCTTCCTGTAACCCCTATGACCCTGACCATGTGCTGGCGGCGCCAGAAAGCTGCTGCCTCTTGGAGAGCTTTGAGGGTCTCCGGAACCAAAAGGCATATTGGCAATTCTACCCCTTCTTCAGGCCATTGGACAGGCTTAGCCCTGAGGTCAAAGACGTGGCAGGGGAAATCTGGCTCCCTTTCCACTAAGGCGGCAATAGCTCCCCGATCAAAAGCCTCTCGGATGAAAAAGTGCCCATCGGTATTTTCCCCTTTGAGGGCGATGAAGAGGGAACCTTCTTCAGCCAGCCGCGAATCAATCACAGCTTTGGAGAAGCGGACGGCCGGGATTATGCCTTCCGGCGGTTTCTCTCCGGCCAAAGCTTCAAATAGCTCCCTAAGCCCTATCATTTCCAATCACCTTCCCGAAAGCTCCTCGGGTTCGTCAGGGGGGACTCCCAAAATCCTCATGGTTTTATAGGCGAGCTTGGAGAAGGCAGGAGCCGCCAATTCCATGCCAGTGGTTCTGCCAACTGGCTTATCAATCCTTACCAATATTGCAACCCTTGGATTCCGTGCTGGTACGAACCCCCCAAAGGAGACTATAGGGGGCTGCGATGGCTCGTAGCCTGAAAGCGTAGGGATTTCAGCTGTTCCGCTTTTCCCGGCCGCAGAGTAGCCCGTAACATCGGCATACTGTTTCCAGTACTCAACAACCCCTTCCATCATCTGCGTTAGGGCTGAGGCGCTTTCGGGCGAAATAACCCTTCGCACAACATATTTTTCCAGAGGCAACTTGTAAAGCTTTCCATCGCAGACCAGGCCTGAAACCACCCTTGGCCTCATGAGCAAACCTTTGTTGGCGATGGCTGCTATAGCTGCACTCATCTGAATTGGGGTAACCGATATCCCTTGCCCGAAAGCATTGGTCCCCAAGTCCGTGTAAGACCATCCCTTCTCGCCAGGGAACTTTACTATCGGATAGCTCTCGCCTGGGAGGTCTATTCCAGTCCGATAGTCAAAGCCGAAGCGGCGGACATAGGTGTAGTAAACCTGGGGGCCGAGGGCGAGGTTTATCTTGACAGCAACTACGTTTATGGAAAGGGCCAAGGCTTTGGTGGCATCAACATCCCCGTAAGCTACCCCGCCAAAATTCTTTATGACGTGCCCACCGACATTGATAAAACCTTCATCGTAGAATGGTGAGTTCGGATTTATAAGGCCGGAATCCAAAGCCGCAGCATAAGTTATCAATTTGAAGACCGAACCTGGCTCGTATAGCGAGGTTATGGCCTGGTTAGTCAAAAATTCCTGGGGCGATTCAGCCGGGGAATCGGGGTTGTAATCGGGGTAGCTGGCCATAGCTAAGATTTCCCCGGTGCCAATATCTTGCACTACAATGACCCCTCTTTCCGCCCCTGAGCTAAAAATAGTTTCCCTTAGGATTTCCTCCGCAGCCCTTTGAACGTCCCTATCAATGGTCAGGATTAAGCTGCACCCGTCGGCAGTGGAGGCCAAGGGTAGGTCCATTTCCCCCACTGAAAAGCTTGGCGAGGGCTTCTCTTTTCCCGAAAGGAAGGCATCGTAATAGGCTTCCACCCCGAGCTTTATGTCTCCCTGGGGGAGATATGTACCCAGGATGTGAGAAGCAAGCCTCCCTTCGGGGTGAAAGCGCACCGGGAAAGGCTCAAAGCCCAGCCAATTGGGCAGCTTCCCATCCTCGCCAAAGGCTTCCATCAGGGCTAATTCCAGATTCTTCCTTCCCGCTTCGTCTAACTCCTGTGCCAAAAGGCAGTAATAATTAAGGGCTTGGGTGCCATCAGCGTTTAGCTTATACTTTTCCAAGCATGCCTTCAACTCACCTTCATCCCTTTTGAGAATCCGGGCCAATTTTTTGACAATGATTTCCCTCTCAGCCCCTTCGGCCTTGATGCGGTCCACGTAAGCAGCAAGCCGGTAGTGAAGGGCGTTTAGGGTCAGAGGATAACCCTTGCGGTCAAATATCAAGCCTCTGGCCAACGGCTGGCTTCGCGTAAAGCCATAAGCGTAAGCCAAATTTTCTACTTCTTCCCGGATTTGATGCGGAGGGCTGAGCATGATTTGCGCCACTCTGGAAAGGAAAATCATGGCCAATAAAGCTATCACCACGCCCCCAAGCTTTACCCTTTGTTCGGCCTTTAGAGAAGGTAGCGAAGGCCTATTGGGCATCTTGCCTCCTAAGGCCCTCGGGCCAGGACTTCCCAATCCTTAGGGTAAAAATAGCCGTAAACTCCCGCCGAAAGGCAGGCCTCAGAGACTTTTTCCAAAAGGCTAAGGTTATAGCGTTTAAGGTTGAAAGCCTCTTTCCCCAAAGCTTGGGCTTCAATATGCAGAGCTTCTATCTCCGCTTTGGTAGCGAAACCCAGCCAAATGACCATTATAATCAGGGCGAAAAGCAGGAGCAAAAACAAGCCAGTCCGTTCGGCAAGCCTGGTTATCCCAGTAATCTGGACTTTGGCTTCAGGCCATGAAAGGACTTCTTGGCTCATTTAAGGCCTCCTTTCAGCTATTCGGAGCTTGGCGCTTCGGCTCCTTGGATTGGCTTCCACCTCCTGTGGGGAGGGCTGTATGGGTTTAGGGGTTATAACCTTAAGGGTTGCCTTGTGGTGGCACACGCATACCGGCAGTTCAGGAGGGCATATGCAATCCCTGGATTCTTGCCGGAAAAATTCTTTGACAATTCGGTCCTCCAGGGAATGGAAGGAAATTACGGCCAGTCTACCACCAGGCTTTAAAAGCTCAACAGCTTGAGGCAGCGCCTCTTTGAGGTTATCCAGTTCCTGGTTAACAGCAATGCGAATGGCCTGAAAAACCTTAGTAGCAGGATGAATCTTACCTCCTGAGCCTACTACCTGCTCTACTACCCTGGCCAGCTCTAAAGTGGAGCGGATTGGCCTCGCTTGCACTATAGCTTTTGCCACACGTCGGGCTTTCGGCTCCTCACCGTATTTCCAAATGATATCCGCCAGCTCCTCTTCGGAAAGCCGATTCACGATGTGGTAAGCAGATAATTTGCTGGTCCGATCGTAGCGCATATCCAAGGGGCCATTGAGGTAGAAAGAGAAACCTCTCTTAGCATCTTCTACCTGGAACAAAGCAAATCCGAGGTCGAAGAGGATGCCATCAACCTGTAAAAACCCCTCCTTGCGGGCTATATTGACCAAATTAGTATAGCTGGCTTTGACCAAAGCCACTCTCCCCTTAAATCTGACAAGTCTTTCGGAGGCCCTCTTAATGGCTTCCTCATCCACGTCAATCCCTAACAAGCAACCATCGGGGGAAGAAGCTTCCAATATGGCTTCGGCGTGTCCGCCCTCACCTACGGTAGCATCTATGTAAAGGCCTCCAGGCTTTACGGCAAGCCCCTCTAATACTTCTTTGAGCAGGACGGGGATATGCTGCATCCTTATATTCCCAGCTCTTTGAACTGCTCCGCGAAGGCTTCTTCCTCCTGGGTGAAGCGTTCCACAAGCTCATTCCAACGCTTTTCGCTCCAAATTTCAATCCTGTTCCCCTGACCCACAATGACTGCAGAGTTGTCAAGCCCAGCAAATTCCCGCAAGTGGGCGGGAATAAGTATTCGGCCAAGTTTATCCATCTGACACTCCTCTCCGGAAAGGACGAGGCGGCTGAAGGCTCTGGCGGCTGGATTTGTGAGGGGTAAATCTTTGACCTTCTGGGCAAGCTCATTCCAAGTGGATAAGGGGAAGAGGAATAAGCAGCCATCCAACCCTCTCGTCAAGAACATCCCCTCCTGCAGAGCAGGGCGAAACTTAGCCGGTATTATGAGTCGCCCTTTCTCATCAATGGAATGCCTGGATTCTCCGGAAAACATATCCACTATGCTCCACCAATTACCACTATTTTACTACAAACTTCCCTAAAACGCCAGTCCAAGGGAGGGGCTTGGAGAAAATTTTAAGGATTTGGCCAGCGCGGCTCTTTTACCTTTCAGCCGAGTGCAGCTTGCCTGCGGAGTTAGGCAAAACTTCGGGGAACCTCTTGCCAAGGGGTTGGAGTGGTGCGAGGCTTAAAGGCAGCATGGCAATGCTTTCCAGTTTTTCAAACAGAGGGAATCTTGGGGGGTGTCCACCTACCCCTGTACCCCCTATGAGGCAGGTAAAAATGGGGGCAAACGCCCTAAATTAGCAACCCGCCCACGAGTGGAGCCCAAAACCCTGGCGGACCTTAATCATAACCCTCTTGCGAGGGAGTATAATTGCCCTACGCTTTCCGCCTTACCTTGCAACCGGAAGCGATCATTCCGCTGGAAAAACTGGGAAGCCCAAGCACTGTGGCCTATGCTTACAACCCGGCCACGAGGGTGGAAAGAGGCAAGGCCCCCTGTCACTCACGAGAGGCACAAGGAGCCTTGCCCGAGGTTTAAATATCCTGGAAGCGATCCTTTAATTTCTCCAGGACTTGGGGAAGCGTAGTATATTCCATCTCCTCCATAGGGAGGCGGTGGGGCTCAAAGGGCCCGTGACGGCGAAGGTATTCAGCTATGCTGTTGCATAAACGCCTTGCTTCATCAAAAGCTGGGTCATCAAATAAATCTCTCGGTCCTATTAGATGGCCTTGAGCCAGCTGAAAGCCAAGGGCTACAACTCTGGGAGGGCCGTCAAAGCGGGTGGGGGTAGCATTGCGAAGAGCCACCGGCATCAATGGGCCATTGTGTGAGCCCCTCATCCATCCCTCAACCAAATGGGGGAAAGCGAAAGGTTCCAGGACTTCTCCAACGGCCGGGAACTCATGCTGACACCGGACTATACATACCGGGTCATCCTTGCCGACGTAGCGTCCGGCGATGAGGGAAAGGCGTTCGGTTGAAGAGACAGCAGCTATTTCCCCCGTCGCCTTGTGGTATACGGCTTTTATCGCATACCGGGCAGGAGAACCTATGAGGAGAAGCAGGTCGTAAAGCTCTTCAGGGCAGTTGAGGGTGATTTTTTTCCCTGCTTTCACATCGTGCACCTCAAAAGCGAACCCACTGTGCATGGAGGGCGATATCACCAGGCCTATGGTGTTAAAGGGGTCAGCGAAGGCGCGGTAAAGGGGCAAGTTCCAGGCCCCAGCGGATGTCTTATCGGCCATGAAGATGATCACTGGTTCCGAGGGACGCTCCTCAAACTCCATTTCAGCCAAGCTTGGCCCCATACCCCTAATATTTCCGCTAAAGGCTTCGCTTAGGAGGTCTTGACCAGCACCGTAGAGCTTAAGCTCCTTTGCTATGGCCGTTGCTTTTTCAAAAGTCTCCCACGCCAAGCGGTGGATCGGCTCCGCGTTTACCCCCTTCTCGTGGGTCATGATTAGTTGTAGGTCATCCCCTACGGCTGTGACGTGGTAATCAATTATCAGACCGGTTTCCTTGGCTTTCTTGAGCGATTCTTTTCCGATTTCAACCAAATCGGGGTGGATTGAGCTGTGGCCTACCAGGCCACCTACGTCGGCTTTGATTACGCTTAAAGTGACCTTCATGGTGCACCTCCGTCCTTAGAATTTAAAATTCTGTAACCCCCGTGAACTCAAACTCGGCTATCTTCGCTGCAGGGGCTCTTATACCGCCCATATCGGTTGGGACAAGGCGTGTGTCTCGTCCCAAAGCTTCGGCCGCAGCAAATGCTTTCACGTAATTCTGAGTAAAACGCAAGTTTTTGACCGGGTAAGCCACTTCTCCTTTTTCCACCCAGAATGTCCCATCCCTGGTCATTCCTGTCACAACTGTGCGCTTCGGGTCCACTGGGACAGTGTAGTGGAAGCGTGTTATAAGTAAGCCTTTATCTGTTGAGGCAATCATTTCCTCCAGGGATGATGAACCTGCGGCCATGAATAAGTTAATTGGGAGTGGGCCCATGGTATTGGGAGCGGGGAGAGCGTGTCCGGTAGAAGAGCGCCCTTCAATTCCAGCTGTGTAAGAGTCGTAAACGACGTTTTTCGCCACCCCATTTTCCACAAGCACCACCTTTTGCTTGGGGACCCCTTCAAAGTCAAAAGGCTTAGGCAAGCCTGAAAGGTCAAAGCCGTCATCCCATATGGATATTAGTGGAGCCATTATCTGCTTGCCGAAATTGTCGCACATGAAACTGCGCCCCTCTTGGACAGCTAAGGCTCCCATTCCAAGGTAAGCCAGGGTGGCAATTATGTCCGCTACTGCGTATTCTTGGAGGATTACGGTGTAAACGCCGGGCGGAACTTCTTTTGGGTTACGGCTTTTAAGGGCTTTCTGAATAGCTTCTTCCCCTAAAGCTTCTAAATTCAGGCTTTCCAAGTTCCACCCTACTCCGGCGGCGTAGCCTGAGCCGGTATCGGACATAATCACGGTATTGAAAGATATCTCAGTGCCGGGGAAGTAGGCGAATACGCCTAAGGAATTGGCCACGGCTATCTCAAAAGTTTCGGTATTGTAAGCTCCTGAGGCTATGAGGCCGAGTTCCCTTGCTCTTCGGCATATTTTCCCTACCGCTTCCGCCTTTGCTGCAGGGGTGAGGGATAGGACATCATCATCAAACGCTGCTAATTCTGGGATGGGGGCCGGCCCTGGGAGCGATTTGAAATTAGGGTTTTCCGGTTGCAGCCGGGCGATGGCCATGGCGTTTTCCACCACCTGGCTTATGGATGAATCATCCAATCTGTTAGTGACCGCCACGCCAATCCTTTTACCTATGACCACCCTTACCCTAAGTTGGGCATCGCTTTCGGAAACATTTTGGTGGATGTAGGAATTGGCGAAGCGGGTAAGCTGGCGGTCATATCCGAGGAGCAAGACTTCAGTTTGATCGGCCTTGGAGAACGAAAGGGCCTTTTGGCAAATTGAGCGGGCCTTAGCTTCACCTAACATGGCTTCTTCTCCTTGTAAAAATAAAAAATTGGCGCATAGGGGATTCGAACCCCTGCTTCGGGCTTGAGAGGCCCGCGTCCTAACCACTAGACGAATGCGCCTTACTAATTAGATATTACCACATAACAGGCATTTTGTCAAACACAATTCTCGCCCCCGGCACGAACCCCGGCCTTGCCTTTTGCCCTCTCCGATGCTATTATCTTTTCTGTTTTCAATCCTTCGCTATGGAGGGTTATGGGGTTGTTGGCGTCGCTTTACATTTTGCTGGCTTTGGCCCTGGCCCTTTTCGGCCTCAATCAATTCATAATCCTTTTCCTCTTCTTCCGGAACATCAAGCGCGAACCCCCTCCCCCACCGCGCCTCAGAGATGAGGAACTGCCCCCAGTAACAGTTCAGCTCCCGGTATACAATGAGGCCTGGGTGGTGGAGAGGGCTATAGATGCCCTGGCTAACCTTGATTATCCTTTAGGTAAACTGGAAATCCAGGTCCTGGACGATTCCGACGATGAAACGGCCAGAATTGCTGCCAAAAAGGTCAAGTGGTGGCAGGCCAAAGGCCTAAGGATAAATCTAATTCACCGGGATGGGAGGGATGGGTTCAAAGCGGGAGCCTTGGCTGAAGGCCTAAAGAGAGCATCCGGAGAGTTCATCGCCATATTTGATGCCGATTTCATCCCTCCCCCCGATTTCCTGCGGCGCACAATCCCGTACTTTCTCCAGAACCCCCGCCTCGGTATGCTCCAGACCCGCTGGGGCCACCTCAACCGGGAGTATTCGCCTGTAACCAGAGCGCAGGCCTTGGCTCTGGATGGGCACTTCCTGGTGGAGCAAGTTGCACGCCAGAGGGCAGGCTTGTTCATGGGTTTCAACGGCTCAGCCGGAGTTTGGCGCCGAAAGTGCATAGAAGAAGCCGGCGGTTGGCAAAGCGATACATTGACCGAGGACTTGGACTTAAGCTACAGAGCCCAGCTTAAAGGCTGGGAATGCCTCTTCCTACCCGAAATCGTGGTCCCAGCCGAAATCCCACCCCAATTGAACGCCTTCAAGAACCAGCAGAAAAGGTGGGCCAAAGGCTCAATCCAGTGCCTACTGAAGCTTGCACCGGCCGTCCTACGTTCCCAAAGGCCAGCTTTCCACAAGTTTGAAGCCATCCTGCACCTGAGCAACTACCTCGTTCACCCTTTGATGCTCCTCTCTTTACTGTTGGCACTCCCACTCCTGTTCCAGGGCGTGAAAATCCACTTTCCCTTGGCCTACCTCATGATTGCCAGCTTCGGCCCACCGTTGGTCTATTTAGTGGCTACGTTCAAAGGGTCGGATAAAGGCCCTAAGGAGATGCTATTCTTCCCCCTCTTGGCCCTCATGGGGATTGGAATAGCGCTCAATAACACCGTAGCCATTGCCGAAACCTTACTCAAAAAAAGGGGAGAATTTGAAAGGACTCCGAAGTTCCGCCTTCACCGCAGAGAGGGTGATTGGGAAAGCAATCCCTATGCAATCAAAGAAGAAAAGATGGCTTTGGGTGAAATTTTGCTTGCATTCTATGCCCTGGCGGCAATATTAGTGGCTTGGCTCAAGGGATTTTACTGGTCAATCCCCTTCTTCATGCTTTATGTCGGAGGATTCGGTTACGTGGGGATTGGAAGCCTTTGGCACTCCTTGCGCCCTGTTCTACGGCAGCGCGGCCTCAGGAATGGCCGAGGAAAGAATCAATCACCTGGCGTAAAGCTTCCCTATCCCAACCCACGTAATACTTCTTCCCTTGGATTATAAAGCTTGGGTAGCGTGTTACCCGGTAGCGAATGCATCTCCAAAATCCTTGGAGAGACCTTGGGTCTATGAGCACGATGAAGACTTTATCGCCGTAGGATTTGGAAAGGGACAGAACCCAATCAACCAAGCGGCGGAAATCCTCCTTCCACTCCGGGGGATAATCAGGCCCTTCCCCTTCAATCCCTGCTTCCTTCATAAGGACATGGCAGGAAACGCAGAGCCCATAGCTTTCCAGTATTGGAGCTATGACTTCAATCCGCAATGGCTCCATAGCTTCCTCCTCAAAAAAGGTGCCGGGCA